>JALUUP010000463.1 GCA_027021285.1 Bacteroidota bacterium
GGGGGAGCAGAGGCAGTCATTTGCCCGATGGGTGTTGGCGGCTTCAATGCCATGCGGGCTCTCTCCACGAGGAATGATGAGCCGGACAAGGCCAGCCGACCATTCGATGCCGAGCGGGACGGCTTCGTCATGGGAGAAGGGGGAGCGGCATTAACCCTGGAAGAGTTGCATCATGCTTTGGATCGTGGGGCGACGATTTACGCCGAAGTCGGGGGTATTGGATTCACTGCCGATGCTTACCATATCACGGAACCGGCTCCCGGCGGAGAAGGCGCGGTTCGATCCATGCGCCTGGCTATAGAAGATGCCGGACTGACGCCCGACGACGTGGATTACATCAATGCTCACGGGACATCCACGTATTACAACGATAAAAACGAAACCGCGGCGATTAAAACGGTGTTCGGAGAACGGGCGTACAAAATCCCGGTGAGCTCGACCAAATCCATGATTGGACACTTGCTTGGCGCAGCGGGGGCCGTGGAATCGATGGTCACCGTGATGTCGGTGAAGGAAGGAAAAGTACATCCGACGCGCAATTATGAGAACAAGGACCCGGAGTGCGACCTCTGGTATGTTCCGGGGGCCGCGGTGGAGGTCGATGTTCATGTCGCGTTGACAAACGCCTTTGGCTTTGGGGGACACAATGCAACACTTTTGTTCAAGAAATTCGAGGTATGACGAGTTCCTGACGTAATTCTATGCTGCGCTTGATACGTTCATTTTTTCGAGGAAGAAAACCCCGGAGCGGCGCTTCGGCCTCCGGGGTAAAATCATCGGGACATGCGCAGCCGATCTACCCCGAAGAAGTCGTCATTGACGCGGAGATGTTCTTCCTGTATACGGGGTATCGGATACGCAACCAAAACTATTTCAAGCAGGCTCTCATACATCGTTCGTACTTGCAACTCCTGGATTCCGGGAGCCTGAAGTCCAATGAGCGCCTGGAGTTCCTGGGCGACGCTGTCTTGAATTTTCTGGTGGCGGAGCACTTGTTTTACAGGTTTCGCGATGCGGCGGAAGGCAAGCTGACGAAAATCCGTTCGCAGTTGGTCAAGCGCAAAGCACTCGTGGAATCCGCCCGGCGCATTCACCTGCGTGAATTCCTGCTGCTCAGTCCGAGTGCGACGCAATCGCTTAATACAGGCAGCTATTCGATCCTGGCGGATGCGTTCGAAGCGCTTGTGGCAGCCGTGTACCTCGATGGCGGATATCAAGCCGCGCGTGAGTTTGTACGTCGTAACCTGGTAGAGGCTTTTGATTCAAGTCGTCTCACCAGGGACGACAATTTCAAAAGCCAGCTCCTGGAGTTTTCCCAGGCGCACTCGTTCGGAATCCCAAAGTACGAAACGATCAAGGAGGAAGGCCCTGACCACAATCCCGTGTTCACGGTGGAAGTGTCGATCGGCGGTGTCTCCTACGGTCGCGGTCATGGACCGAACAAGAAAGCGGCGGAGCAGCAGGCCGCTCATCAGGCCTTGGAAAGGTTTGAGAAAGAGCTTGCGCAAAAAGACAACACGTAACGGAAACCTCGACCATTCATGCATATTCCTTTGTTGTTCGAAAAAAGTCATCCGGGTCGCAGGGCTTATACCTTGCCCGTGTTGGACCTTCCGGAAAAAGATATCGCCGATTTGATCCCAGAACGGTTTTTGCGGCGCGATCCGGCGTTGCTGCCTGAACTGACTGAAGGCGAAGTCGTGCGGCATTTCACGAATCTCTCCCAGATGAACTACCACGTCGACAAGGGGTTCTACCCGCTTGGATCGTGCACCATGAAGTACAATCCAAAGGCCAACGAGGCGGCAGCCAATATCGGAGGGTTTCGTGACGTTCACCCCCTGCAGCCGGAACGACTGAACCAGGGAGCTCTCCAGCTCATGTACGAACTCCAGGAGCTTCTTGCCACCATAACCGGTTTTGATGCGGTCAGTCTGCAACCGGCGGCGGGAGCGCAAGGGGAGTTGACCGGTGTGCTTGTGATGAAGGCGTATATTGAAGCCACCGGGTTGTCGGGGAAGCATAAAATCCTCATTCCGGATTCCGCGCATGGGACGAATCCCGCCAGCGTCGTCATCGCCGGGTTGACTCCCGTAGAGGTTAAATCGAATTCTGACGGCATGGTGGACATCGACGACCTTCGAAACAACCTGGATGATGCCGTTGCCGGCATGATGCTTACAAACCCAAATACACTTGGCATCTTCGAACGGAACATCGCGACGATCGCCGAACTGGTCCATGAAGCCGGCGGGTTGATGTACCTGGACGGAGCGAATCTGAACGCCCAGATGGGCATCGTACAACCGGGGCGTATTGGCTTCGACGTAATGCACATCAATCTCCACAAGACGTTTTCGACGCCACATGGTGGTGGTGGCCCAGGCTCCGGGCCGGTGGCCGTGAATGAAAAACTTGCACCTTTTCTGCCCGTTCCGATGGTAGCCAAGGAAGGAGAAAACTATCGTTTGGATTACGACCGGCCGCAGAGCATTGGGAAAGTGCATTCATTTTTTGGGAACTTCGGCATGTTCGTGCGCGCGTACACGTACATTCGCATGAATGGGGCGAAGGGATTGCGGCGCGTAAGCGAGGATGCCGTTCTCAATGCCAACTACCTGTTGAGTAGACTGAAGGGAACTTTTAAACTCCCGTTTCCCGAAACACCTATGCACGAGTTCGTTCTTTCCGGAGACTATCAGCAGGAGAAAGGTGTCAAGACCATGGACATGGCAAAGCGGCTTCTTGATTACGGCTTCCACGCGCCGACCATTTACTTTCCCCTGATCGTTCACGAAGCATTGATGATCGAGCCGACGGAGACGGAATCGCGCGAAACGCTGGATGCCTTCGCCGACGCCATGCTGGCAATTTCACGCGAAGTGGAAGAGAATCCGGATCTCGTCAGGGAAGCGCCGCACTCGACGCCGGTCAAACGGTTGAACGACGCGTTGGCGGCGCGACGGTTAAACATTGTGTATAAAGAGGAGGGGCCGGAACATGACGGATGAAAAACTAAGAGAAATACTTGAAACGGCGAAAACCATCGCCGTTGTCGGTCTGTCGGTAAAACCACAGCGGGACAGCTATGGTGTGGCGCAGTACCTCATCAGCGCCGGGTATAAGATTATTCCGGTGAATCCGATGCTTTCCGAATGGGAAGGGATTCGGTGTTATCCTGACCTGCCAAGTATTCCCGCTCCAGACGTGGACATCGTCGATGTATTCCGGGCCCCCGAGCACGTGCCGGAGATCGTTTCCCAGGCGTTTGCCATTCGGGCGAAGACTATCTGGTTGCAACTCGGGGCATCCAACCCGACAGCAGAAGAAGATGCGCGCAAGGCTGGAATGAACGTTGTTTCGGATCTTTGCATTAAGATCGAGCACATGCGTTTGCTCGGGACGTAGCGTCGAATGAGAAACGCGATTTTTTATAAAGAAAAAGGCGGGCATCAACCCGCCTTTGCTGTTTCACGATGAAATCAAACAATTATTTTGTCAGAAGCATCTTGCGGCTCATAACCTTGCCATTGGTTTCGAGGCGGTAGATATACATACCGCTCTGAAGATTGCCGGCAAAGAATGGCGCTTTGTAGGAACCCGCCGGAAGCACCTCGTTTACGAGCGTGGCTACTTCGCGTCCCAGCAGGTTGAAGACCTTTAAGGACACGTGTCCGGCTTTCGGGACGGAATACGGGATGACGGTTGAAGGATTGAAAGGGTTCGGATAATTCTGCCCGAGATCGAATTGCCCAACGGCGCCGGGCGTATCCTCTACGCCAACCGCGACATCGACAACGTCGGTGATAAAAAACAAGTCGGACGGAGCAAGGTCGTCGTCGTCTCCATAATCGCCAAAACCCCAGATGGTGTACACGAAGTACAAACGGTTATCGTTGCCGACGTACGGGGAAAATTTGCTTTGCTTTTCATCGACCGTTGGAGTGCGTGTTATTCGCTTACCCGTCCAGCCGCCGCTTGCGGTGTTGCTCCGGATGTCATAGCCGGCCACGTAGATGTCATGGATCGTGTCTCGGGTAACAATCGGCAACTGCTGCTGAGGGTCATAGCGCACAAACCTGAACAGGGAATCCGTGTCGGTCCACTTTGCCCACAACTTGTATCCGTCAACGCTTTTCGCCCACTGGTGTTCGTTGTAAAAGCTGAATTTAGGCTGGGGTTGACCGGGCGGCGTCTGGCCGATGTTGGCGAACCGCTGTACCCATGGGTTGTTGATGTACGCCAGGCCGCGGAATTCCCAGTTGCTGTTTTTGTCCTTGCGCACCTCGCCGACGAAAGTGCTGTCAAGAGGGAAGAACGTGTCGCTCGTGATGGTGATCAGGAAATGCGGATCGGCGTTGGCGTCAAGGACCATGTCGAAGCTCGGGTACATGAAACCCGTCGTGGCATCAAACGGAACGTCGTATTTCATGTCCGTCATGGTTGTAAATTGCACTTGCGACCACGTATTCCCGCCGTCCGTCGAGGATGTTGTGCCGAGACGATTGTTGATGAAAGAAAACCGTCCGCTCTGCACCAGGATGCCTAGAAATCCGATGGTCATGACTTTACCGTCAGGTGAGATGTCAAGCTTGGCCGAGTAAACCTGGTATCCGTCCGGTAGCGGCGGCGTGATCGCGGGCATGGCCAGAAGGTTCCACGTTTTCCCTTTATCGTTGGATTTCAGGACGTAGTACTCGTTCAGGGGATTCCCTGTGCCGGGATCAATGCCTTCTACGATGGAATACAGGTCTCCGGTGGCTAAGTTCACAACCGGATCATACGCGATCAACCAGTTGGGGGGTGTAGGCAGTTTTCCGCCTGTGAAGGTCGTTCCGCCAAAGCTGCTGCTGGCGAATACCAGGTCCTTCCAGCTCGGATCGAGGTTCGACCACAGCGCGGCTACGGCGACGTCCGAGGTCTTCGTGCTCTTGGATGGATTCGAAAGAATGACGCTCGGGTGCCGGGCGACGAGCATACCGCCGGAATTCGGGAAAGACTGATTGACCGTCCCAAGTTCGTTACTCCACGTATCACCTTTGTCGGTTGAGGTTTTATACGTCAGGGATCCATTGCCCGGAACGGGGCGATTTGCGCGGTACAGGACCGCCAAAGCCCCGGAAAACGGATCGAACCAGATCTGCCGCGTGTGTGGATTGATGGTAGTATAGGCGTTGATCATCTTTCCGACGAGCTTGGCGTCCGCGCTAGTAGTGGGTGGGTTTATATTTCGTTCTGTCGTGTACTCTGAAGGTGCAGTGTCGAGGTCGCGACCCAGATACCAGTACTTGGCATCGATCGACATGGATGCTTCCGGTACGCGGGAATTAACCTGTCCGTGGCAGACGGATGCGAATGTTGCCACCACGACAGAGGAAATCAGGATACGGGTAAAAACCTGTCTCATAAAAAATCTCCTGCAAAAATATGTGGAAATATTGGATATCAATCTTGGTATTAGCCGAAGGTCTACTCGGTGTGCAAGCCGGGTACGTAAAAAACCGGCCAGGGATTCACGCTGCGCTCCTTATCCTATGTATTTTGTATTGAAAGGTCAGCGTACGGTACCGGTAGTACGGTACCAAATAATAGAGTTAAATATACATTGCGAGTGCAGGGTTTGCAAGCGAAGGACCCTGCTATCTTTCGTGAATCGAAACGTATGCCCTCGTTCCAGAAAAAAGCAGTGCATGTATTGCCCATGCGCTGCTTTTGAATAACTAAGACCGAGACAACACGCTTTAATTGAGCAGCAGCATCCTGCGTGTAACTGAATTCCTGTTCACGCGCAGACGGTACAAGTAAGGTCCCGAAGGCAGATGGCCGGCTTCAAAACGAACGATGTGATTTCCCCTGTCAACGTACTGATTTACCAGGGTCGCAACCAGTCGTCCCAGGGGATCGACGATTTCCAACACGACATAACCTCGTTCCTTTAGAGTAAAGGATATCATCGTGGCGCTGGAGTTGGCGTCAGAGCCGGGGCCGAAAGGATTCGGAAAGTTCTGTTCCAGCTTGAAGGAAACCGGCGAAGACTCGTGTTCGACCGGTACAGGCGCATCCACCCGTGTGTCCTTGACATACCACACGGTGTTGTCGGAATTGACGGGGTCTCCGTCGGGGTAATCACCGTAGCCCCATTCAGTGAATATGACGTGCATCTCACCGTTATTGCCTGCGAAGTGAGCCAGCTTGGAATACTTGGCGGCGACATCGGTTTGATGAGTGATCTTCTGCGGAAGAGACCAGCCGCCCCCATATGTGTTGCTTCGAATATCCCTGCCCGCAACCCAGATATTTTGGATCGTGTCGGCGAGGAGTGCATTGTTCCGAACGTACGGGAATTTCCAGGTCGAATCGCAGTCAATCCACTTGGCGTACACTTTTAACCCAATGATGTCGCGTGCGAGATGGGGCTCGTTGTAGATGGTTTCGTAAATCTCGGCCCCGTTCGAAAGCCTGATGGAGAAAGCCCGGCGACGAACGACTGGTTTCCGAATATGTGCGATCAGGTTCATCTGCCACTCGCCGCTTTTACGGGTAACTTCACAGATGTACGTGCTGTCGTTGTGCTCGGGGATGAGTTCATTGTTCGTCGGAGTCTCGTCGAACGGACTGAAGGGGTTGAGGTCCGTCGTCGCTGTAACGAGAAAATGCGGATCGTTCTGGCTGTCGTAGATTACATCGAGATTCAGGCCGAGGCGGGGGTTTTGCTCCATGGGGGACGGACGGTTGGGGATATCGTTCAAGGAGATGTACTCGGGGCTGAAACTCCATGTGACACCCCCGTCGGTCGATTCCACCCAGGCGATACGGTGATTTTCGCTTAGATATAACACACTGTTATCAACGATATCCGCGGAGATATATGCCATGATCATGTGTGTGCCATCCGGTGAGACGTCGGCGCTGAGCGAATAGGCCGAGTTGTTCGACGGAACCTGGTTTGTTGTCCAGGCGGGCATGAAGTTGGGGTCCAGCGCTTTCCAGGAAGCACCCGCGTCTG
>JALUUP010000464.1 GCA_027021285.1 Bacteroidota bacterium
CCAGTTGACATCGGGAAGGGCATGGTAGAGAAGAGACGCCACGTTGGCTAGATTGGCCAGGGCATCGCTCTCACCGTCAAGGAGAGACCGTAAGGCGGAGAGGATGGCGTGGTTTGATGCGCCGACTGATGGGATTTCTTCGGTCATGGATTTGATCCAGTGTGACGGGATGAAATAAGCATCATCACAACATAGTGGTTTTCATTATGGCAGAATAGTATATTTGGTCGGATTCCGATATTCAAAAAGGAGAAGGTCATGACATCAATACGGGTAATGGGTGTGTTTGTCATCTGTCTGCTTCTGCTTGCGAACGCGCAATCGCGTGGCCAGGAAAACCAGAAGACGCCGGAGGAAAATACGAAACAGGTGATTGATGTGTCAAAGGAAAAAAGTGTATTCAACACTACCGATGTCTGGGGAATCGGGTTGAATGCCGGGTTGTTGTCCGGAATAGGATTGTCAGGACGGTTTCATCCACAAGGACGATTCTGTTTCCAGCTGACGGGTGGATATCTGGGTCTGGAGGATCAGGCCTTATGGTCCGTCGGTGGCGAGGGCCAATTTGATTTTGATGCGACCGTCCGATCGCGGTTTTACGGGTACCTCGGCTTGGGTTTATATTACCAGGACGAATCCGACCAGAAGCAGAACAAGCTTAAAGCGCCGTTTCGCCTGGGTATCGGTGTTGCCTACGAATGGAGCATTTCTCCAAAACTGATATTCAACGCTAATATGGCCTTTACGTTTTTCGTCGGATCGTCGGAAGTGCTGCCTCTACCCCAAGTAGGTCTTTATTACTATTTCAACTGAACCCTGGTTCGTCACGGAGCGATACATGAATGTGGGTTGGGCGCTGTGGTTGCGCTGCGGGCTTGTTTGAGCAGGGAAGCATTCAATACGAGTGGGGGAACAACACCGGTTTTGAGGTATACAACCTTGAGCGGTTCGAAGTTCTTTGATATTCTCGATGGATTTCTTGCACTGAAGCCGTGCATTTATTACCTTTAAGCTTAATTTGGCCGGGGCTGTAGCTCAGGTGGTAGAGCATCTGCCTTTTAAGCAGAGGGTCGATGGTTCGAGTCCATCCAGCCTCACCGGATTGCGGAAGTGGTGAAATTGGTAGACACGCCATCTTGAGGGGGTGGTGCCCACCGGGTGTGCGGGTTCGAGTCCCGCCTTCCGCACGAAGTTAAGTCACACAGAACGGGAACGAGCAGAACCTTGAATCGCCCCCGTTTTTTCATCAACAACCTGTAAGATCATATGAAACGATTATCATATTTCCTGATCGCCATTCTGATGTTGCCCTTGGCATTACACGCCCAATCGAAATCAAGTCTTAATGCTGAAGCAGGCAAGCTGTATAACGCCGGTAACGCCATGTTGAAAGCAGGGAATTATTCCGGAGCCATCGAGAAATATCGTGCGGCGCTCGAAATACAGAAAGACTACCGGATATACTACCAGATGGGACTGGCGCTGAAGAAATCCGGCAAGTTGGATGAAGCGCTGGAATCCTATGAAAATGCGGTGAAGATGAAACCCGATTTCCATTTGGGCTATAATGCGATCGGCGGTGTTTACATCATCAAGAAAAACTATGCAAAAGCCAGTGTGTCGTACAGGAAAGCGCTTGAGCTGAAGAAGGGGTTCAGGCCGGCGAACATTGGACTTGCCGCGGCGAATACGGGACAAGCCAGTCAGCTTGTTAAACGATCATCGTTCGAAAAAGCGCTCCCTCTTCTCAAGGAAGCCATCGAGGTCGCGCCTACATACGGCAACGCTTATCTCTATTTGGCAATTGTCTATAACAAGCTCGGGAAATCCGACGCGGCGATCGATGCTGCTACCAAAGCAATCAAGTATTTAAAACCCAGGTCCCGTGGGGCGGCGTACTTCGAGCTTGGGGTGGCATACAGGAACAAGGGAAACGTTGCCAAGGCGCGTGAAGCATTCATGAAAGCGAAAAAAGATCCCAAGTTTTCCCGCAACGCCAAGTACGAAATCGAACGTCTTCCCAAGCATTAAGCGTCACAACCATATCATGAAAGCTGCCCATCCCGCCATCGGCGGGATTTTTTACAACGATGTTTCCAGGACGAGCGTGAAATAGCGGATGGGCGCCATGTTTCCAACGACTTCCACGTAATAGTAATTGAAAAGATTGTTGACCATCCCGGTCAGTAGAAGTTCATGTCCCAACAACCGGCTTTTCCATTGCAGTCGAACGTCGGTTCTCCAAATAGGCACTCGCTTGTCGGCATCGCGGACGATGAAACTGATTTCATCGTCGATCGTTTCGACCCTGCTGAGATAGCGCACATCCACGCCGGCTAAGAACGCTCCGTAATGCAAGTTCATGTTCATGATAAGCAGGTGCCGGGGACGGTACTTCAACGTCTGGTTCAACGTGAGATCAACGGGGTCGAGGTACGTGTATCCAAGTTGGAATTGGAGCAAATCATCAAACATCGTTGAGGAAATGGAGATTTCGCCGCCAAGTATTCGGGCCTGGGTGATGTTCTGAAATACGATTCTCGCATCCGATGAATCAATGATTGGTTCAACGAGGTCATTATAATCGTTTCGGAAAAGCGCCAGGTCAATCACGGCAAACGGGAAAATCACCTGGCGAAACCCGATTTCGTAACTCGTACTTCGCTCCGAGAGAATGTCAGGATTCGGTTTCGTTTGGAGACCGGCCGCGCCTGCGACCGCAAAGCGTTCCGCGATGGACGGGGAACGAAAGCCCAGGCCGACTGATGCCCGAATCGTGCTGCCGGGAGCGGGATCGTATGTCATTCCCACGCGGGGATTAAATCGTCCGTCGACCTTGGCGATGTCCACCTTGGTGTAATCGCCACGAACACCTGCGGTGACCCGCACGTCACGGAAAAGCGAGAATTCGTCCTGAAGGTATAGCGCCCATGAAACGGCGGATCTGCGTCCAAACGTCCGGGCATCCACGTAGTACCAACTTGCATCCATTCCACCGGTAAGAAGATGTCCCTGAACACCGGAGTAGATACCTTGCCATTGATATCCCACGACATAGGCGCTCGATTGGACGCGGTCCGCGGGACGCAAGGAAAAATCCGAAGTATCGGACTTGGTGTCATTTTCTGTGTGATAGACGTACAGCCGGTTTTCCATCGAGAATAAGGAATTAACAAGCCATGAATGCTTCGCGTATACGTATTGCTTGTTTGACACGACCCTTTCGGAGAGGTCGGTGTTATCGGGTGGCACGAGAGGTTGCTTTAGACTCTTCCAGAAGATCCAATTGCCGCGGTTATTACTGGCGATGTTGGCAGAGACATGGAGCTGATGGTTGTTCGCGAGTTTCAGCCATCCGCTTCCTGTCACATTCCATCGCACGAAATCATCCATTTTCCGGTATCCCTGATTGCCGTAAACCCCTGCGGAGATGCGAAAAGACGACGCCGTGTACACTTTTTGGATTCGTCCATACGCCGCATTGAACCAGCGCGGTGATTCCCCCCACCAGTTCCAATCTGCATAGCTGGTCCGGTCGTAGAACCCGGAAAACAGGCGGAAACGCAGTTCATCGTTTTGCGGTTTGCTCGTGATGACGTTTACCACGCCTCCAAGAGCTGATGAACCGTATAATGCCGAGCCCGCCCCCTTCAGAACCTCGATCCTCTCCACATCAAACATGGGAACGACATCGTGTTTGATCTCTCCCCCGTCGGCGCTGAGAAGCGGGAAACCGTCGATAAGAAGCAGCACCCGTGAACCCAGGGAACGACTGTAACCGCTCGAACCGCGAATGTTTACCTGGTCATCGGTCATGTTCACACCGGGAATGTACCGCAATGCCTCGTCCAGGGAAGTTAGCGCCCGGAAATCAATATCACGTCCTTCCATGATACTTAAGCTCACCGGCACCTCCTCAAGACTTTGGGGGCGTCTTCCCGCCGTGGTGACGATTTCTCCCAGTTGCAGCGGCGTCTCTTCCAGTTCAAAATCGAGTTGCAGTCGTTGGCCGGCATTGAGGCTTACTTCTTTTATCTGCGTCCGGTACCCAACCATGCTGCATCGAACCTTGTAGGTACCAGCGGGAAGGATAATCCGGTATTCTCCGTGTTCATCCGACGCAGCGCCATATCCGGTGCTGACGCAAACGATGTTGGCCAGCATAAGCGGTTCGCCGGCTGAAGAGACCTTCCCGTAAATGGTGGCTTTCGGCTGGGCTGGAAGTATGTGACCTGCCAACGCCAATACAATGATAAAGAGTGAACGATTCACGGTTTCCGGCTGGCTGAAACTTCTTTCTCCAGAGTTTCTCTGATCATTGTCAGGACATGTTCCTGGTGTTCCGGGTTGTGGACGAAATCGATTGCAATTGAATCCACAACCAGCAATGGCCCCTTGTCGTATCGCTCGATCCAGTCTTCGTATAAGCTATTGAGGCGTTCAAGGTAGGATGGATCGATATCTTGTTCGAAATCCCTTCCCCGTGCCTTGATCTGATTAACTAATGTTGAAACGTCCGCTCGCAGGTACACCAGTAAATCCGGTGCTCGTAAGAACGACGTCATTGTTTCGAAAAGCGCGACGTAATTCTCGTAGTCGCGATCGTCCATATTGCCCATGTCGTGCAGGTTCCGGGCGAAGATTTCCGCATCCTCGTAGATCGAGCGATCCTGGACCACGGTATTTTTGGAGGTAGAGATTTTTTGATGCTCGATAAAGCGCCGCGAGAGAAAGTACACTTGGAGGTGAAATGCCCAACGTCTCATATCAGCATAAAAATCCCGCAGGTAGGGATTGTCGGACACGGATTCGTAGAATGGTTCCCATCCGTATTTTTCACTGAGAAGTCCTGTCAGTGTCGATTTTCCGGCGCCGATGTTACCCGCAATGACGATGAAACTCATGACGGTGTCTTGTTGCGATCATCGAGTTGCTTGCGATCCCACGTCGTTTCCTCAACATCGTGCATATGGTTCACGTGACGTGCCAGGACGAAGAGATAATCGGAAAGCCGGTTGAGGAAAATGCGGCTGGCAGGAGTAATCGCTTCCGCGCTTCCGAGAGCGATAACCCGTCGTTCCGCACGACGACAAATGGTGCGAGCCACGTGAATAGCTGCAGCGCATGGATGCCCCCCCGGCAGGATGAATTGCCGCAAAGGAGGAAGCGAGGTCTCCAATTTGTCAATCGCTGTTTCCAGGGTTTCTACCAGCGATTGAATGATTCGATCATCGACGCTTTTATGTCGATCAGGCGGAGTTGCGAGATCGGTACCGATCGTAAACAGGTCTCTCTGGATATTTTGCAATAAACGTGTGACGCCGTCATCACCGGACAGGGATGCAGCCATTCCCAGGACCGCGTTCAATTCATCAACGGCGCCGTATGCTTCAATGCGCGCGTTGTCCTTGCTGACTCTCATTCCTCCGAAGAGACTGGTTGTTCCATCATCTCCGGTTCTGGTATAGATCTTCATGGTGCGGGTTTCGGTTTGGATGACAAGATACTTTTTACCTCTGCGGGGGGAGGGATGCCGTTCCAGACGAAGGTAACTTCTCCATTGTCAAGAAGAAACGTGCGGGGAAGTTGACGATACAGCGATCGTGCGAAGCGCGGTTCTATTGCTCCGAGCTGGGCGGCCAACCCGCTGGAAAAACGCAGGGCACCGAGCGTCTCCGGTCCGTCGATTGTCAAGGCAATCACGGTCGGGATAGCTTCATCCTCGGTCAATGCGTTGACACGGTTGATGACGTCCCCCTCTGATTCCGTCTCGAGAGAGAACAGAACGATGAGATGTTCCCCGTCGTTCATGTTGACGTGGAGACCTTCCACGGGCCACGAATTGAAAACCGCGCCGGGTTTGAGATTCGTGGCAATATCATCGACGGGTAACGCCATGTGAAAGACCAGGAGAAGAGCGGCGATCACTCCACCGCCTATGGTCGTTACCGGTTTCCAAATCGGGGCTTCCTGTCGTGAGTGCCACAAGACCGGTAAGGCAAAGAGGAGCATGACAAGAAAGAACATATCCTCCACCAACACTTCTTCGTGCGATCTGTTCACGAGATTTCCGAAACAACCACAAGCCGAGGCCGACCCCTGCAACCAGGCATATGCGGTAACCGCGATAAAAAGCAGCATGAGGGTGATCGCGGAGAGAATGGTGATTCGCGGCCAGAGATTGATTACAAGCGCAAGCCCAAGCATCCATTCGCCGATGACCAGGCTCCAGGCAAGAAAGATGCTCCACGATTCCGGCGTGATTCCGTACGAGGCGATCTCTTCGGCAAATGCATTTGGATCGAAACCTTTCAGGGTCCCCGCCACCAACAAAACGATTCCCACGATGATTTGAAATCCCCGGGCCAGGATGCGAAGGACGGTATTTCGGGAAAGGTTCGATTTCATTGTTTCAAGATGGCGTACATTTCCCGCTCGAGGGGTTGGGCGGGATTCCCGGTAATACGCCCGATTTCTTTTCCGTTGCGGAAGAAAATGAATGCCGGATAGTCGTGACCATATTTTTCAAGAAAGTGTGCGGGTTCGCTGCCTCCCATTGCGATGCCGATGAACCGGATACTGTAGTTTCCGTTGTTCACGAGTTGCATGATTTTCAGGAATCGCGGTACGGTCAATTTGCAGGTCGGGCACCACGTGGCGAAAAGGCAAACGACATTGGTTTTTTTCTTGATCCGCTTGAGATTCTTGATATCCTTCGGATTCGGTTTGTACTTGTCACGGAGAAGTTTATATACGGGGCTGTGGGCGAGGAGGATGCCGAGCGACACTTCTCCGACGAGGCTTTCCTTGTACTTGATCTTGATCGATTTCCCTGCCAGCGTAAAGACGGTCGTGCCGCCGGTTACGGTGTACGGTTTGGGGTTGATTGCCTTGGGCAAGCCCGGCAGCGTGATACCGATGTCCTCGCTCGCGGATACCAGGGAAATCTTGACCTTCCCGAAGGTCTTGGATTTGAGATCGAGCAAGACCGGGGTTTTGAGATGT
>JALUUP010000465.1 GCA_027021285.1 Bacteroidota bacterium
TGTCGGAGCGGGAACAATGGGCTCCGCGCTGGCGCAGAAATTTGCCCAGGAAGGATTTCACGTCGTAATGATCGACCGGGAAGACCGTTTCCTTGAACGGGGCCTTCAGAGCATTCGTTCGACACTGGATGCCGGGCGGGAACGCGGAATATTCACCGAGGAACAAGTTGATGCCATCATGGGACGGGTCACTGCGTCCACGGACTATGCATCGCTCGCGCCGTGTCAATTGACCGTTGAGGCTGTCTTTGAAGACCTGGACGTGAAGACGGACGTTTTCCGACGGATCTGCGGTGCGGTGGATGACTCGGCGATCGTCGCGACAAACACGTCGTCGTTTTCCGTCTCCGTGTTGTCGCGCGCCGTCACGCATCCGGAGCGGTTCATCGGCTTGCATTTCTTCTACCACGCGGCCATGAATCGACTGGTGGAAATCGTTCGGGCGGGATCAACCAGTGATGAGACGTTTCAAAGCGCCATGCTGCTCATGCAGCAATGCGGAAAGGACCCAATCATCTGCCGTGACGTGAACGGGTTCGTTGTAAACCGCTTTTTCGTCCCTTGGCTCAACGAATCCGTCCGTCTGTACGAAGAGGAAGTCGCGGGCATGGCGGATATCGACGCGGTATGTCGCAAGGTGTTCGGTTGCGGCATGGGGCCGTTTGCCCTGATGAACGCGACAGGCGTGCCGATCGCGTACCATTCACAGCAGACCTTGTACGAAGCGTTCGGCGCTTTCTACCGCCCCGCTGAAAGATTGCGTGAGCAAATGGAGCGCAACGAGCCGTGGAGCATCGGCGAGGAAACGGGCGTCGATGCCGCGGTGGAAGAGCGGATTCGCAGGCGTATGCTGGGCGTGGTGTTCCTGGTGTGCGGGCAGCTTCTGGACGAGAACGTCTGCACGGCGGGCGATATCAACAGGGGAGCGAGGATCGGTCTTCGCTGGAAACACGGGCCGGCGGAGCTGTACCACGCGATCGGCGAAACGGAGGTGCGCGCGATGGCGTCGAAGATTGCATCCGCTTGGGACGCGGATGTGCCTTCGTCCCTGGATTCCGCGGCGTGGAAGCAGGACGTTCTGCGCGTGGAACGGAACGATGCCGCGGGCGTGATTGTCATCAACCGGCCCGAGGATCTCAACGCCTTCAACCCGCTGGTTGCGTCCCAGCTCTCCGAGGAGTTCGAACGCTTGGAAGGTGATCCCGCCATCGGGACCATCGTCATCACCGGCCAGGGCAAAGCATTCATGGCCGGGGCGGACATCAAGTTCTTCATCGATCGGATCGTGGCCGGGACGTTGCAGGAAATCGTCTCGTTCACGAAGGCGGGGCAGGACCTGTTTCGCCGGATCGACGACTCCGGCAAGAAGGTGGCGGCACTGGTGAACGGTCTCGCTCTCGGCGGCGGTTTCGAACTGGCTCTCACCGCCGACGTCATCCTCGCCCTCAAGCACGCCGTCTTCGCGTTCCCGGAAACCGGCATCGGGATCTACCCGGGGTTGGGCGGCACACAGAGAACGGTCAAACGGGTTGGAAAGGGATTGGCCAAGTACCTGGTGTACACCGGCGATTTTGTTTCGGCGCGAAAAGCGCTGGAGATCGGGTTGATCGACGCCGTGATCGATTGGCGCGACGTCCCCTCCGTGTTCCGGGGAGAACTTCCCGCGATCCAGGAACGGCCGGATCTTTCGGACTACTGGCAGGGAATTCGCGACCTGTTCGAAAAGTACCCGGTGAGCCAGCTCGTGGACGTCGATTTTCTGCCCGATACGACACTCGACGAAAAAACCTGGCGCGGCATTGTGAAACGTATTCGCAAAAAGGCGCCGCGCGCGTTGACCCTGGCCGAGCGGTTGATCGATGCGCAGGCGGGGCCTGAATCGGAGCTGGAGTATCTCGAAGAGATATTTTCCACTGAGGATGCCCTGGCGGGTCTCAGGAGCGTGGGCGGACCGCCTCCTGCATTCACCGGACGATGACGGGTAGATCAGGAAGTGTTGGCGATGTCCTTGTTGAACCGTACGGCCTGGATTTGAGCGGCGATGGAAAGCGCGATCTGGCCCGGGGTTTCGCCGCCGATATCAAGACCGATGGGCGAGTGGATGCGCGCCACCCGGTCGTCGCCCGGAAAAACGGATTCCAGTTCTTTCCGCAGATTGACCGCTTTGCGTTTCGAAGCGATGACGCCGATGTACCGCAAGGAGCCGGCGCGCCGGAACAGCGCGTGAAGGATTTCGGTTTCGAACTTGTGTTGCGGAGTGACAATGACAACAAAGGCAGAAGGTTCCCAGAACGTGTTTTCGATGAACGTATTGTAGTCGGAATGAATGATTTCGTCAACGGCGGGATGCAGCTCCCGGGCCGCGAATTCCTCGCGGTTCTCGACGAGCGTCACGTAGAAGTCGATGGATTTCAGCAGGGGGGTCAGGCTTTGCGACACGTGACCGCCCCCGAACACGAAGACGCTGTCCCTGGCGCCGATGTATTCATAGAAAATGGTAGTCGTGCCCCCGCACTGCATGCCGAGATTGTCCGGGCCGGAGCTCAGGTTGTAGGTTTTCAGCAGGTTGCTTTTTTCTCCGAGCAATTGCTGCGCCCGGGCGATAACTTCTTTCTCGATGGTGCCACCGCCGACCGTTCCGGCAACGAGTCCATTTCGGTCGATCACGGCTTTGAAATGTTCTTTCCCGGGCGAGCTGCCCGTGGTTTCCACGACGGTAGCGATGACGAAAGGATGGTTCCTGTTCGTGAGCGACGCGATAGTTTCGAAGATATTCATGACGACTCAACCGTTGTTGTTCAGAAAAACCCGCGTAATGTATTCCAGGTCGCCGGGTGTGTTGATGGTGTGAACAACCGCCGCCGTGGGCACCGGCACCAGGAACGCGTCCTTGGCGAACTCGGCAAGGGCGTTCCGCGTGGTGTCGCCGGGCGGGCGGCGAAGGATGCTTGTTCGTACAACGGAGCGACAGAGAACGGGATGACCCCTGCGATCCCCGTAACATGGAATATACAGCGAATGTCGGGTTTCCCGCCATGCACGGAACAGGGCTTCGTACACGCCGGTCGGGATGTGCGGCTGGTCGACCATGTGGACCAGGAAACTGGCGTCATTGTTTATGGCGCGGGCGCCGGCCTGCAGGGACGAAAACATCCCTCGCTCCCAATCCGGATTTTCGATACATTGGACGTGTTCATCATGAAGATCCGCCAGAACATCGCGAACATCGTCGCTGCGGTATCCGGTAACCACGAGAACCAGCGGACACATGGTGCGCAACCGCTTTGCAATAACGCAGACCGCGGGTTCGCCATGGATGGAGAGGAGCGGCTTGAACTGCGGCAATCGGCTGGAACGTCCCGCCGAGAGGATGACGGCGACAGGATTTGTAACGGACGGGTGAGAAGAAGAAGTCATGGGAGAAAATATACAATTTGTTCACTCGGGGGAAGAACAACCGCCCCGGCTTTCATTCTTGAAAAGATGAAGTGTGTTGGTCGCCTTTTCTCTTCCGGGAAAGAGACTGCTGTGTGGCGGCCGCGTGCAGGACCACGTAATAACTCATTCATTACAACAAATGGAGCGCGTTGCCATGCGGTTTAAAGGAAAAGTTGCTGTCGTCACCGGGGGAACCCGCGGTATCGGCAGCGCCATCACCAGCCGTCTTGCCGACGAAGGCGCGATCGTTCACGTTCTTGACATCCATGTGCCTGAAAATCAGGAGGGAGATGGCAAATCAGGGGTGTATTTTCACAAGGGTGATGTTACCGTGATGGAAGATGTCGAGCGGTTTGTCTCAACCGTCGCGGGAAGCAGCTCGCGTATTGATATTCTCGTCAACAATGCCGGCATCGTGCGCGACAACGTAATCTGGCGCATGCCGGAAAGTGATTTCGACGCGGTCATCACCGTGAACTTGAAAGGCCCCTGGCTCATGTGCAGGGCGGTGGCGCAGGAAATGCGAAAGCAGAAAAGCGGGCGCATCGTCAACATCGCGTCCCGCGCATGGCTGGGGAATTTCGGGCAGTCGAATTACTCCGCGTCCAAGGGGGGATTGATCAGCATGACGAGGGTGCTGGCGCTGGAACTGGCGCGGTCGAACGTGACGGTGAATGCCGTCGCGCCGGGCCTGATCGACACCCCCATGACCCGTTCCCTTTCCCCGGACGTTTACCAACAATTGGTGGAAGCGCAGCCCGGCAAGGCCGCCGGTCAGCCAGAGGACGTCGCGGCCGCGGTCGCCTTTCTTGCTTCGGAGGAAGCGGGGTTCATTACCGGCCAGGTGCTCCACGTGGACGGTGGGAAAAGCATCGGGGCGACGGTTTATTGATTCACGAGATACAGGTTTTGAGGAGGATGCGAAATGCATAGGGATTTTCGGGAAGAGACGGAAAGAAGCACGGGACCCGCGGTGCCGGAAGCCGTGAAAAAGCGTTCCATGATGGAGGTCGAGTTGACGGTCAACGGCGTTCCACGCCGCCTGCTTGTCGATCCGTTCGAATCGTTGCTCTACACGTTGCGCGAGCGTTTGAACTTGACCGGGACGAAGGAAGGATGCGACCAGGGAACATGCGGCGCGTGCACCGTGCTTCTGGACGGCGTTCCGGTGCTGAGCTGCCTGACACCGGTCGCGCGATGTTCGAATCGTCGCGTCACCACGATCGAGGGCTTGTCGGAAAACGGGGAATTGCACCCGGTGCAGAAACACATGGTGGAAACCGGCGGCATCCAGTGCGGCTTCTGCACGCCGGGCATGGTGATGACGGCGGTTGCATTTCTCCAGGAAAACCCGCGCCCGGACGACCGGGAAATCCGGGAGGCCATCTCGGGCAACCTGTGCCGCTGCACCGGCTACGCAAAAATCGTCGAGGCCATATCGAAAGCGGCGGAGGAGATGAAGCCATGACGGAGATCATAGGAAAAGGCATCCCGTATATTGATGCCCGCAAAAAAGCAACCGGGCAGGCCATGTACGCGGACGACTACAAGTTGCCGAACATGCTGTATGTGAAATTCCTCCGCAGTCCGCACCCGCACGCGCGCATCGCGTCAATCGACACGACACGGGCCGAGGCTCATCCGGGCGTCCGGGCGGTGGCTGTCGGACGCGACTTGCCGCTCGGATTCGGCGTTCTGCCGGTCAGCCCGGACGAGACGGCCATGGCAGTGGACAAGGTCCGGTACGCCGGTGAAATCGTCGCCGCCGTGGCGGGTGAAACGGAGGAAGCGGCGCTCGAAGGCGTGCGCCTGATCGAAGTTCGCTACGAACCGATAAAGGCATTCCTGGAGCCGGAAGATTCGCTCGTCGAATGCGATGCCGAGGAACAGATTCACGAACACTGCAAGAACGGCACGAACATCCACAAGATTGCATCCCTGCGCTTCAATGACCCCGAGGCGGCACTGGAGGAAGCGCCTTACGTCCGCACGCTGAAGTTCCGGTTCGCGGGGGTGACGCATGCCTTTACGGAACCCATGGCGACCGTGGCGACGTGGAACGAAGACGACGGCCTTGTCGTCGTCAGCGCCACCCAGGTTCCTCATTACCTGCACCGGACGCTTTCAAAGATTCTCGGGCTCCCGCTCCATCGCATCCGGGTCGTCAAGCCCGCGCTGGGAGGCGGCTTCGGCGGAAAGAGCGATCCCTTTCCGCACGAGTTGATCACCGCGTACCTGGCCATGAAAACCGGGCGGCCGGTCAAGTGTCGTTTCTCACGCGAAGAAGTCTTTCTGAACAACCACGGTCGCCATCCCACGGACCTGACGATTTCCGTCGGCTGTGACGACGACGGGAAGCTCCAGGCATTGAACGCGGACATCGTAATCGACGGCGGGGCGTACGGGAGCTTCGGCGTGGTTACTACGTATTACAACGGCGTTCTTCTGCAGGGGCCGTACCGCATCGACCGGTTCGGCTTTCGCACGCGGCGCGTGTACACGAACAAACCGCAGTGCGGAGCCATGCGCGGCCACGGCGCCGTCAATCCCCGGTACGCCATGGAAGTAACGCTCAACGTGCTGGCCCACGACCTGGGCATCGACCCCTGCGACCTGCGCCTCAGGAATTTTCTGCCGTCCAATACGCTGACGGTTGGCCAGTTGCGCATCACCAGCAACGGCGTGAAGGATTGCCTGGTCGCCGTCCGGGAACGCTCGGACTGGGATCGCCGTTACGGCAAGCTGCCGTTCGGTCGCGGTCTGGGCGTTGCATGCGGGTTTTACATCAGCGGCAGCGCGCTTCCAATCATCTGGAACAGGTATCCGCAGACCGTGGTTCATCTCAAGCTGGATTTCGACGGCGGCGTGGTGGTGTACAGCGGCGCCAGCGACATCGGCCAGGGGAGCGATACCGTTCTCGCCCAGGTCGTCGCGGAAGTCCTTGGACTTCCCATGGAACGCGTCCACGTCAAGGCGGCGGACACCCGGCACACGCCGGTGGACCTCGGGAGTTATTCCAGCCGGGTCACGTTCATGGTCGGAAACGCGGCGCAGCAAGCGGCGGAAAAGATGAAAGCGGAAATTTCCAGGGCGGTGGCGAGCGAGAAGAACGTGCCGGAAAACACGATCATGTTTGCCGACGGCCGCGTCGTATCCGAGGACGGCGGTATCGATCTTAGCTGGGACGAGGGGGTGGAAATCGCGCTTGCCGGGCGGGGAGCGTTGGCCACGAGCGGCTGGTACATCTCGCCGAAGCTTGGCGGCGACTTCAAGGGCGCGGGAGCAGGCCTCAGCCCGTCGTACAGTTTCGGTGCGTTCATCAGCGAAGTGGAAGTGAATCCGAACACCGGGCACGTCCGGGTTGTGAAAGTCTGGGGCGCTCATGATTGCGGCAGGGCCCTGAATCCCAAGGCTGTCGAAGGGCAGATCGAAGGATGCATCCACATGGGGCTCGGACAGGCGTTGACCGAGGAGATGCGGTACAACGCCGGGCATCTTCTCAACAGCAATTTCACGGATTACCGGATTCCGACCGCGCTCGATACTCCGGAAATGGATATC
>JALUUP010000466.1 GCA_027021285.1 Bacteroidota bacterium
AAACTCATCACGGATTCGGATCTGATCGCCGCTTCGCACAAGGAACCCCGCCGACAGCGCTTCGGCAACGTCATCCCACCGAAACTCCACCCCGACGAGTTCCGTTAACACCCGGAAAGGAATCCCGGACTCGGTGAGCGCGACAAGGCGCACGTACTCGCGCGCTGTATCATGTATTTCATCCCAGGCCTCACGCAACTCTTGAAGAATGACATCGGCGACATGATCCGCGCGCCCCGGATCTGAAACCACCCATTTCCCATCCTCGACCTGTAGCAGACGGTTTTCGAACAACTGTCGTATTATCAAGAACAACCGCCCGGGCAAACCGGCGGAACGAGAGGCCAGGTATTCCGTTGTTTTTTCATCGACTTCGCCGTGAAAGACGGTTGAAATCACGCGCTCCACCTGGGCCATCGACAGTGGTCGCAAACGGATATCGACAATGTACTCAGATCGATCGTCCTTCGTGGTTCGATACGACAATACCATCTTTGGCCATGAGTCCGATTCCGCCGCCATTCGCGCCAGAAGCGACAGCCCTTCCCTTTGCACATTCGGAAGATCGTCCGCGTCATCGATGAACACGATAAAATGCCTGCCCGCCGCCACGGTCGTCAATCGCTCGGCAATGTCCGCATCCGTTGAATCGATCTTTATTTCCGTACCATCAACCATTCCTGAAGATGCAATCCCGGCAAGAACCGCTTTGCGTTCGATGTAGGCCAACAACGATCGCTGTCCGGAAGCCGCGAACTCCTTCGGTCGCACATCCACGGGAATCAGGCCTTCGACCTGGGCGATGACCCTGGCCTCGCGCACTAATTCACTGCGACCGGAACCCGGTTCCCCCACGATTCGCAACACGCTCGTTGATACTTCTTTCAGGAAATCCCGGATCGTTTTCATTTCCGCCTCGCGGAACTGCAAGGGTATCGAAAACCTGGGTTGAGGCGACGCGACGCTCGCTCCCCCGACCGCCTCCATTGCCGATGCCGGGCGCGCAGACGGGTCTTTCGACAGCAACCGGAGAATGCGCCGCGCAGTATCCCGGTTTATTTCTGGATTGATTTCCGAAGGAGAAACTGGACGTTCGGACAGATGGGCGCGTACAAGCCCGGCGGCGGAATCAGATGCAAACGGCAGCCTGCCCGTGAGCAGCTCATACCACACGCATCCAAAAGCGTACAGATCGCTGGCGGCAGAGGGTGGATCACCTCGGAACAGCTCTGGCGCCATGTACGCGGGGCTGCCACCCGGAGCCAACGACGCTGTATCTCGGATCGAGGTCAATCCGAAATCGATGAGCTTAACCACTTCCCCGCCCGGTTTACCAATGATGATAATGTTCGCGGGCTTGATGTCCCCATGCACCGCGCCGTGTTCGTGCAGGTAGTCCAGGCCTGTCGCGATCTGCTCGAGTACTCCCGCAACACGGTCCCGGTGCTTTGATACCCAGGAGAAGACATCCGTACCGACAAGAAGTTCCTCGGTAAAGTACACAGCATCGTTTTCCAGCAACCCGAGGTCATAGACTTCAGCCAGGGCTGGATGATGAAGCTGGAAAAGCATACGGAATTCCATTTGCGCCCTGTGAAACGCGTTCTCCCCGGCTTCCCTGAACAGCTTGATCGCCACGTCGCGATTCAATTCAGAATCGTGGGCCCGCAAAACGATTTTGTCGGTTCCCTTCCCGATTACACTGTCCGGGACGTATCTCGGTGGAAGCTTCACATGTTTCAACATGTCTCCATCGCCTTCGGAAGGGGAATATGTCGGCTGATCTTTTTGCATGACGCCGGTACAAGGTCAAGTGAATTTACCAAACCTGCCAGGCAATTGAAACCACAAGCAGTTAAACATGGAAGGCGGGCATGTTTTCCGACTTCGATACCACCCCTTGCGTTCGCTAGATCAATCCATTATATTCATTCAGCAGGATGTTCCATGCGTGGGTAGTGATATCTTCACGCAATACGCTCTCTCCTCAAGAAAATTAGTTTTATTTCAAGATAATTCCGGAAACAGCATGGAGGAAGCATGAATACTGTTAAGACATTGACCGGGATATGCATTGCTGTTGTTCTCGCGCTATCCCCGATTCTGGTATTCGCTACCGGTGGAGGGATCAGTTTCGACAGTCAGACGATGGTCATCACAAAAGTCGTCGGTGAAGAAGTCGAATTAACGCTGACCGCCCGAGACAAGAACAGTAACAT
This sequence comes from Bacteroidota bacterium, assembly GCA_027021285.1. Taxonomy (GTDB): domain Bacteria; phylum Bacteroidota; class Ignavibacteria; order SZUA-365; family JAADGX01; genus JAADGX01. Next base: position 2,220 of record JALUUP010000466.1, read on the forward strand.
CATACGCGGATGGAACACGGTGGGAACCGATATTACGCTTACGGTAAAAGGCTCGACAGCGGAGAACGACAATAATCCCAAAACCGTAACCAAGATTTTCGATATCAACCACAATCTCCTTACCAGTACTGGTCCCGACACATGGATTCTTCCACGAGACGTCTTCGTGGACGGCGTAACCAAGATTTACTTCACCTCGACGAAAACGGACACGATGATCACCATCGAAGCAGTTCCAGGCGCACCAAGCGGCAAGAACGTATCCGAACCGATGACGTTCATCGCGGGTGCCGTTCAGAATTTCCTCATGGAAGTGATTCCGCACCTAGCTCCTAAGACCGTTTACGTTTTGCGGAAATACGAGATCCGGGTGACACCGCGCGACGAATACGACAATGTCAACGCGGATGAAGAAGTCATCACCAAGTTTTCCGCCCGCTTCCCGGGCGAGTACACCGACCGCGGGCTTGGATCGGCCAATATTTTTGCGGGAAATCATTTCATCAAAGGAACGGTGACGTTCTTCCTTATTTCCACGATGGTGCGCACCGACCAGGAAATCATCGCTTACAAAAGCAGTGATCCCAACGTACGCGGCACAACCGGGCAATACATCATTGCCGAACACGCACCGTACGCTTTCAGCCTGATTTCCCCTCCGGATAAGGACACAATTTTCATTGATTACGCGGCGCAACAATTCGACCTGACATGGGAGAAGAAAACGCCGCCCGACCCGTTTACGAATATCAGTGTCGGCGGACAAATCTTGAGCGATGACGTCCGCTACGAAGTCGTGTTCAGCACGCCGTTCGGTTCCCCTTTCCTCAACCTCGCCTCGAACGCCAGCTCCACGGAGGCAAAGTTGACCTTAAGCGGCAGCCAAATGGTGGACCTTATCACGAAGGCAACCGGCCTGTCGAATTCGGCCCAAGCCGAGGTGCTCTGGCACGCGAACGCTACCGACGGATTATTTACAACCCGCTCTAATGAACAATGGACGCTTGTTATCATGAAGCGGGGAATTACGGATGTACCGGCATCTGAAACACCTCTTTCATTTGCGCTGGAGCAGAATTATCCCAACCCGTTCAACCCGGCCACGACTATCCGTTTTTCCATTTCACGATCCACGTACGTAACATTGAAGGTCTACAACTTACTCGGTAAAGAAGTCGCGGTACTGCTCAGCGATGTAATCGATGCGGGGACGCATACGATCAAGTTCAACGCCTCTCGCTTGAAATCCGGCCTCTACATTTACAAGCTGACGGCCGGAAACAAGAGTGCGGTTCGGACAATGACGCTGTTGAAGTAAACGCGAACTACACTACGTCACGTGAAACGCCGGGGCTCCACTCCGGCGTTTTTCTTTCACCAAGAACGTACGATCTCATTTGAGCACGTATTCCAGCGCCTCGTGGAGCTCAGGAAAACGAAATGTGAACCCCGAGTCGTGAAGCTTGCCAGGCAGGACCCTGGCGCTGGAAAGAAGGGTTTCCTCCGCCATCTCACCGAACAAGATCTTCAGAAGCCATACCGGAACTGGAAACACTGCCGGCCTTCGGCACACCCTCGCGAGCGTGCGGGTGAATTCCGCGTTCGTAACCGGGTTCGGCGCAACCATGTTGACCGGACCGTCCACGTTTTCGTTTATCAGGCATAGGTGAAACGCCAGCACAAGGTCGTCGATGCCGATCCAGCTCATGTACTGATCTCCGCTTCCGACCGTTCCTCCAATTCCGAGACGAAAAATCGGAAGCAACTTCGCAAGTGCTCCACCACGCAGCGAGAGTACAACGCCCATTCTCGTTGTGACGACGCGAATTCCCTTTGCCGCCGCGGGTTTCGTAGCGTCCTCCCACTGCCTGCAAAGGTCCGCAAGAAAACCCGTTCCGCTTGGGCTATCCTCGTAGAGCACTTCGTTTCCTCTGTTCCCGTAATATCCGACAGCCGAGGCGCTGACAAAAACCCCGGGCGGTCGCTCCAGTCCGGCAATCGCATCGCTAAGTACGCGTGTGGCTTTTACCCGGCTTTCATGAAAGGCCGTTTTCTTTTTTACCGTCCAACGCCCTGCACCGAGGTTCACACCCGTGAGATGGACAACAGCGTCCAGACCTTCCAGCTTTCCCGTTTCAACGGTACCCGACGGGATATCCCAGTACACGGTTTGTTCGTCGCGAACACTTCTTTCCCGCATGAGCCGGGCAACCTCATATCCCTGTGAGCGAAGGAATGATACCAGCGCAGAGCCTATCAGCCCCGTTGAACCACTAACCAGTATCTTCATGGCTGATTCTTGCGCGTGTAACCGGTAGCCACGGCAGCGTATTCACCTTGCTATGCCGTCATGAGAATTAACGCGTGACAATCATTTTTCGCACGACACGATCGCCTCCCGCTCGCAGGATGTACAGATAGACACCTGACTTCAACGAACGCGCATCGAAACGTGTTGCATGATGTCCTGCTGCGAGACGAGTCTTGATCAACTGTCGTACAAGTTTTCCATCAATCGAATACAAGCGGATATCCACATCCCCGGCCTCCCGGATTGAAAACTCAATTGTGATGTCGTGAGCCGTTGGGCCGGGTACGGGATTCGGCCAGCTCTGCAACAGAACGACTGAAGACGGTTCATTCTTTCCATCAACGGCAACGGTTGTCTGCGCAGGAGATACAAATTTGTAGATGTTCCTGCCGGCGGCATAGACCGTCGTCGTTTTCGATTCGACGTACATATCAGCGGTCGTGATCGGGCTGAACGCGGACGGACTCGGATCGACCGACCATGATTTTCCCAGGTCGGTGGAGACGTACGCATCGTTGTTCATCAACACCCACAACCGGATTCCGCCACGCTCCATTAACGCCCGCGCCGACCGGGGAAGAGTAAGCGTTGTAACCGCCTGCCAGGTTTCGCCACCGTCCTGCGTCACAGCGAGGCCGTTTTGCCCACCCTGGTTCTGCACGTTTCCAAATCGAATGACGCCAACATTCTCGTTCGCGAAGGAAATATCCACCACGTTTTTACCCGGCGTCGATATCGCCCGCCACGTCTCACCCTTGTCGGTTGACTTGTATATCTTGCTGCTGTTCGTTCCGAACCATATCGTATTGGCCACCTGGTCATAGCAGTTATTCCATCCCGCTTCCCCGGATGCAGCCGTAACCTGTTTAGAAATGGGATGCCATGTTCGGCCGCCATCTTGTGTTTTGGCAATGCCCCAAACTCCATTCTTCGGATCGCCCTGAAAAATACCTGTCTTGGCATCCCACATGTGTATCCAGTTAACGAAACCGGTAATCTGCCTCACATCTGTTTTCTCCCATCTCATCCCTCCGTTCGTGGTAACATATATTCCCGCCCCACCGTCTTGTGGGCCAGTACCAACGAGCGCTGTGTTGACGTCGATACCCGCTACACAATAGACACCACGCCCAATCGGAAATCCTTGCCCATGAGAAAAGGCCCAGTTCGAGCCGCCATTACCGGTGCGCACGCACAGGTCAGTTTGTTGGTTATTGACCACGTAGTGGGCCACGGCCCAAACAACCTTGTCAGTAACAGCATCGATAGAGGTAAAAGATTGCACATTCAATCCAAGCGTGGTATGCCAGGCTTTTGCCAGGTACACCCTGACGCGGCCCATCACATAATCGATGTACGAACCATCCGTAATCTTGATACGAACCGGTATGTTACCTTCCGAAGTCGAGGGTTTCTGCGTCAACGTCACATCAAACTTGAACGACTTCGTCTCCATGGTATTTATCTCGCCGATCTGGAACGACGTGTTAGAAGGCACCAGGTCATTGTTTTCGAATTCCAGCGTCGCGGTGGCTGCGGCGGAGGTCGGCGCCAGGACGTTCTCGAGGTACACGGTGACCTGCGCTTTTTGCCCCGGTTCCGTCAACATGTTTCCGGAAGGACCGGACACGATGAAATTCTTCAAGCGTATGCCGGGTATATCGGACAATGTCTTGTTTTCAGATACTGCCCGAAGCGCGTTCACACGCGCAAACCTCTTCGGATCAGGCGGGTTCTTGAACGGATCCGCGGTCACACGGATCTGTTTCGCCACCTGGTCCGGCGTCCAGTCAGGATGCACGCTAAACACGAGAGCCGCGACACCGGATGTCAAGGGAGCGGAAAACGACGTTCCGTCGGCCCTGCCGTAGCCTCCACCCTTACGGGTTGTCATCACTCTTCGACCAACCGCGTACACGTGAACAGTCGTCCCGTACGTACACCACGACGAAAAAGCGCCGTTTTGTTCAGTCGATCCTACGGCCAAAACATGGTTCAACGATGACGGGTAATGCGGAACTACATCGTTGTCAATGGGATTATTCCCTGAAGAAGCGACGACAAGGGCGCCCTTGGAATACGCGAAATTGATCACGTCCTGATATGCCCGAAGGAAATCGGCGGATTGGCCGGTGCCTCCAAAACTGCAATTGATCACTTTACAACCCATCTCCGCTGCGTACGTAATCCCCTCGAGGGCGGCCGCGATCCCCGCGCTGCGATCGGGAGCAACTTTTACGGGAAGAACCCGCGCCCGGTACGCCGGGCTCGCAATCCCTTTCTTGTTATTGGTCTCCGCTGCCGCGCACCCGGCAGTTCCCGTTCCGTGCCCGATGATATTATCGTACGGGTTGTTGTCCGGTCGTGGCGCCTGTCCGCTGCCATTTCCAACGAAATCCCAGCCGCGGTAATCATCCACTTTGC
>JALUUP010000467.1 GCA_027021285.1 Bacteroidota bacterium
GCAAGGCCGGGGATGGAAATGAACGTCAACGCGCTGGTTTCCGTGGCCACAATAGCGGCGCAGACGGCCCACCACGGAACAGCGCGCGCGCTGAGAAAATAATCGCGCGAAGATTGTTGCGTTCCGCCCGCGCGAATCCCCAGCAACGTTATTCCCAGCAGGTATGCCAGGAGAATGAAAATGTCCAGGGAAGTCAGACTCATGCGGTGGAATCAATCTTCCAGGGCATTGAAGGCTTCTTCCTGCGAGGAAAAGAGGGGGAAGACCGTGTCCAGCTTTGCGATTTTCAACACATTGGTCACGGCGCCGCCGACGTCGATGATCCCGACCTGGCCGTCGTGTTCACGCATCTGGCGCTCGGCCAGCAACAAGGCGCTGATGCCGCTACTGTCGCAAAATTCAATTTCAGACACGTCAAGCAAAAGGACGGATATATCTTCACCCGCCACTCCCAGGAGTTCCGCTTTCAGGGAAGGGGTGTTGCTGGAGTCCAGGCGTTTTTCGTGAAGAACCATGACCGCGAGGTCGTCGGAGCGTCTGAGATCGTATTTCATACTGTTGCCGCTAGTGTGTGAAAGAATTTGGTTATGCGATTGCTTTTTGTGCAGGTGAAAATTATTGGCACCACGAATGACCTGAAATATCCGGATGGAGTTTCACAGATGCAATTTCTGGAGGAACGTTTTTTCATCCCAGATTTCTATTCCCAGTTCCCTGGCGCGGGCGAACTTGGAGCCGGGGTCGTGTCCCACGATGACGGCAGTCGTCTTTTTGCTCACGTTCCCGGCAACCTTGCCTCCCCGGGATTCGATGAGACGTTTTGCTTCGGGACGCGTGAAGCGCTCCAGAGTTCCCGTCAGGACAAAAGTTTTTCCCGCGAAAAACGAATCCGTGATTGTTGCTTGTACATCCCCCTCGCATCTGAACTGCAATCCTGCTTCGCGCAGTGCACGCACGACATCGAGATTGCTTTTGTCGGTGAAAAACGTCTGGATGCTCTCCGCGATCCTGGGACCGATCCCGCTGACGGATTCCAGATCTTCGCGGCTCGCCTGCATGAGCGCGTCCACGTCGCGGAAACTCCGGGCGAGAATGCGGGCGATTTCCTCTCCGACGAAACGGATCCCGAGAGCGAAGAGGACTTTTTCGAACGGTCGCTGTTTCGAATCCTCGATCGCGCGCAGCAGATTGTCGACGCTCTTCGTTCCGAATCGCTCCAGTTTAACGAGTTCATTTTTATACGTATGCAACGTGTAAATGTCCGCGACGGTGCGAAGGAAGCGCTTTGAGACGAGCAGGTCGACATTTGCTTCGCCAAGTCCCTCGATGTCCATGGCACCGCGTGATGCGAAGTGCGTGATACGTCCGCGCACCTGGGCGGGACAAGCGACGTTTTCACAGTAGTATGCGGCTTCGCCTTCCGGTCGTCGCAGGGGGGAACCGCAGGACGGGCAGCGACCCGAGATGAAATACGGTTTCGTGCCGGGCGGCCGTTTTTCGAGGACGACAGCGCTTACTTTGGGAATAACGTCGCCTCCTTTTTCGACGACAACGGTGTCGCCGATACGGATATCGTGTTCGGATATGTAGTCCTGGTTGTGAAGGGTAGCGCGGCTGATGGTGGAACCCGCCAACAGCACCGGTTCCAGCTCAGCCACCGGGGTGATGGTGCCAAGCCTTCCCACCTGGAGCTTGATGTCTTTCAAAACGGTTTGCGCCTGCTGAGCGGAGAACTTAAAGGCGATGGCCCATCGCGGACTTCTCGCAACCGCTCCCAGTTGGTCCTGAAGTTGCAGGTCGTCGATCTTGATAACCACGCCGTCTATATCGTAAGGGAGGTCGGATCGCTTTGTCTCCCATTCCTCGCAGTACTCCAGGACCTCTTCGATAGATCGACAAAGCCGATAGTGAGGATTCACGTGGAACCCGGACTCCCGGAGCCAGTTCAGCGATTCATGATGCGATATGAACCGCGGTGCGGCCGAGTCGAGCGGGCGGAAATAGTACGCGAAAAAATCGAGGGGACGTTCCGCCACGATTTTCGGATCCTGGAGCTTCAGTGTACCGGCAGTGGAATTACGGGGGTTGGCGAATTGCTTTTCTCCCGCAAGCAGGCGTTCTTCGTTCAGGCGTGCGAAATCATCCTTGGACATAAACACCTCGCCGCGCACTTCGAAGCTGCCCGCCGTTGATGTGCGGAGGCGGAGGGGGATACTGCGAATCGTTCGTATGTTCGCGGTGACGTCGTCTCCGGTTATTCCATCGCCCCTGGTGGCGCCGCGAACAAGAAGGCCGTTTTCGTAAACGAGCGAAATGGCGACACCGTCGATTTTGAGCTCGACCGTGTAAGAGAAATCATCGTGTCCCAACGCTTCAGAGACCCGGCGATGAAAGTCGCGCACTTCCTGCGGGGAATACGTGTTGGCAAGGCTCAGCATGGGAGTAGGATGGTGAACCTGGATAAACTCGCGGGTCGGCTCTCCTCCCACGCGTTGCGAAGGGGAATAGGGTGTGACCAGGCCGGGATATTGTTCTTCGAGTTGGAGGAGCCTCTCCATCAGGAGGTCGTATTCACGGTCGGAGATGGCCGGGTCGGCCAGGACGTAGTAGCGGTAATCGTGCTCGCGTATTTCGCGACACAACTCTTCATGCTCTTTCCTGATGTCCGGTGGAATACTCGGCTCTGGCATCAATGTCCTTTTTGGTCGAGCAGCTCTCGTGTAATTCGATAGTTCTTGATAAGCATACCACTTTCCCCGAGGGTTCCCAGCTCGACGCCGTTAAGCACGAACGTAATCGCGCCCGCATCGCCAACGGTGACGAGAAACTGGCCCATGGCTTTCCATGCCTTGTGGTCATTGGAGCCGAGGTTGCCGCGTTCACTCCGAACGGAATCCATGAGCACGTTGTAATAAACCGGCGCTGAAGTAAACGCCTCCAAGACCATGCTGTCCTCCTGGCTAAAGACCTTTTTTTGCGGTTGTAATGCCAGTTCTTCCTCGGGAATGGATTCGATAACCGTGTCCGTGGGAAAAAGCTCCGGTTGTTCGAGCAGGAGGGCGGTAGAGTCCACGAAAAGCTCCGTCGGGTAATCCACGGCGGTGGTGTCGCGGGTTTCCAATTGTGCCACCGGTTGCTCACTGTACCGAATGACCGTGTAGATACTCAAAATCACGATAAAAAGCACCAGCCACGCCGTATACCGTCTTTGCATCGGATTCTGCCGGTGTTTTGGAGGGCGGGGTGGAGGTGAAGAACCGCCCGGGGGACCCGGGGCTCTTCTTTTTGTCGAAGGGGGTCTGGGTGGCGGCGGCGCTTTCGGTCGTGGTGGTACTTTGGGAATCGAGGGCTTCTTTCCAGGTACTTTACCAGGAGCAGAAGACGAATCCTCAATAATCAAATCGATAAAGCGCTTCTCCGTTTTTTTCGCGCCGCTTGCTGGCGGTTGAGGCGTGATTTTTTTCTTCGGGGGCTCGCCGGGGGGAGCAGTAAGTGGCGGTGGTTTTTCAGCGTGTCGCCCGGCACCGGGAGCCTCGGTACCGGGTTTTTTCGCTCCATGAGCAGGCGGCTTTTTGGAGGGAATCGTTCTTGGCTTGTCAGCGCCAGGTTTACCGGGCGATGAAGGTTTTACAGGTTTGCGCGGGATTTGTTTTTTGGATTGATCGACGGAGCGTTTCTCGCGTGGAACATACGTGGATTTACGCACGGGGGGCTGAAAGTTTTCGTCCCGTGGCACTTCAACTTTTCCTTCGACGACCACGTGTTTAGGTACGGGCGGGATAAACTCCACCGTATCGTCGGGTTGTGGGAGGACACGCTCATCGGCAATCGGCGGCGGTGGCGGCTCGATTCCGCGCTCCTCCTCTGCCAGCTTGTCGTACCGTTCGATGATCGCTTGTTCATCCAGTCCGATACAGCGGGCGTATTCCTTGATGAAAGCCCGCAGGTAAGCGGCTGGCAGGGAGGGAAAATCGCCCCGCTCGATCGTTGCCAGGTGCCGAGGATTGATCCGAGTCTTCTCGAAAACATCTTCGATCGTCAATCCTGCATCGATGCGGGCTTTTTTTAGTTCCTGGCCGAGTTTTTTCATGAAACGTCTGCGATGACCTGGTCTCGTTGAGAAGCGTGAATCGAAATTCACACAGAATTTACCACCGCGTCCAGGGAAAAGCAAGGTAAGCCGCGAGCGCCGGGAGCCGGTTACCCGCGGTATACCGGACGCGCTGCTCTTCGTTTGGAAGTTACAGGCATTATGGAAATCTTGGTTCACGGCTCTATTGACATGGCAGGGACCGTTATGCATATTCTTGTTCTATCAGGTAATGAGTTTCAACGCTATTCCATGCGCCCGCACTGAAATTGATGAGGAAAGATATTTCCATATTCACCGTTGACGTGGAGGACTGGTTTCACATCCTCGATGTTGCATCCACACCTCCCGTTTCCCGATGGAATGAGTTACCCGGTCGGGTCGAACAAAACACCCGCCGCATCCTGTCCCTGTGCGAGGAGCACGGCGTTCGGGCCACGTTTTTTTTCCTGGGATGGGTGGCGCGTCGATATCCCCACCTGGTCAAAGAAGCGGCAGCGAAAGGGCACGAAATCGCTTCGCATGGCTTCTCGCACAGGTTGGTTTACGAGATGAGCCCCGACGAGGCGCTGGATGATATGCGGGAATCAAAGCGATTGCTGGAAGACCTGGCCGGGATGCAGGTACACGGTTTCAGGGCGCCCGGTTTTTCCGTGCTGGATGAAGCACCGTGGTTCTTCGAAACGTTACTCGAGGCGGGGTTCACGTATGATTCTTCCGTGTTTCCGGGACCGCGGGGTCACGGAGGGATGCGTTCAAATCGGTTCGGTCCGTATATCGTTTCGGTTGGCGAGAAGAGCCTCGTCGAGTTTCCCGTGTCGTTGATCAAATTCGCGGGACGGAACATCTGTTTTTCGGGAGGGGGGTACCTGCGACTCTTTCCATATCGATTTGTTCGATATCTGGCTGAAAAAACGCTGGCTTCCGGTCGCCCCGTCATGTTCTACGTCCATCCGCGGGAGATCGACCCGAAGCATCCCAGGCTGCCCATGAGTCTTTTCCGGGAATTCAAGTCCTACGTCAACCTCGCTTCAACGGAAAGAAAATTACGAAAACTGTTTAATGACTTCACGCTCGTTTCCTGTAAAGGTTTCATCGGTCAATACATGGAATCGTTTCCGGTCGTAAAACTGGGGGCAACGGCCGGCGGGAACGATCCGGGCGTATCATCCGCGCGATAAGGAAACTCTTTCGATGCGTTTTTCTGCAGACAGTCTGAAACGAGTGATTCCCGGGATAGCGCTTCTCGCAACCGCGCCGGTGCTCATATTTCCACATTGGGTACCGCGTTCCGTAATTGAAATCGCTCTCGTGTTGCTGATCGCTCAGTTCGGTTTCCAGGCGACGCTGCACAAACGGTGGTTACCCCCCGGGGCAATGGTTCCTCCCGTCCTGTTCCTCTTGCTCGTGATGATCCCGGCGTCGTTCTATGTCTCACCGTCGTTCTGGAAGGTCTCTCTGCCGCGGTTCACGACGTTGTCGTGGTCCATCGCGTTTTTCCTCTCCGTTGCCTGGTGGAGATATCCGAAGGGACAGCATAAACACTTTTTCGGGCAGGATCAGTTGACTGTGTCCACCGGCGTTTATACACTTATCGGCGGCCTTGTCAGCGTCTTGTGCATGTTCGGGATGGAGCACGTTTCAAAATTGCCGGTCGTAGCGAAAGCGATAGGACGGGGTCCCGATGTTTCATTGGCCGTATTGGGTTTTACATCAGGGTTCAATCCCAACGAGGTTGCGGGGATGCTGACCCTGTTTATCCCTCTGACAACGGCGCTCGCCGCGCACGTTCTCTTTGCCGGGAAAAAACAGGAACCTGAGAGAGGAGGGGATAGATTCTTTTATCTCTGGTGGTTCCGTTTATTCGTGTTTGTAATCCTGGCGCTGGAATGGACGGTACTGTTGTTGAGCCAGTCTCGCGCAGGCTACCTGGCTATAATCGTTTCTACGGTCTTCGTTCTTCCCTACTTCGGAAAGAGAGGATACCAGGCACTCGGGTTTGGAATCGTTCTCGCCGGGATTGTCATAATCGTTGTCGGTCCGCGGGAGATCATCGATTCGTTCCTGTACGCAGGAAAACAATCGGGCTTGTCCGTCGAGCATTTATTCACGGGGCGGCCGGTGATCTGGGAACGAACTGTCTTTGCGCTTCGTGATTTCGCGTTCACCGGCATGGGCTTGGGGGCGTTTGGAGCTGTTGTTCCGCTCTTGTACCCGATGAATGGTGAAGGTGCTCTCCCTGTTCTTGGCGACGCGCACAATTTCTTCCTCCAAACGGCGACCGATGGAGGGATAGCTGGCCTGCTCATCGTCGTTTGGATCCTTTTCATCGTGATTCGAAGGCTGGCTCGCAGTCTCAGGATTGTTCCACGCATGAACGTGGATCGTTCTATTCTTATCGGACTGGCGGCAGCTCTCGTGGCGTTCTTGATTTACAATTTGGTTGATTGCATTGCCCTGGGAACGAAAGCAGGAATCGCATTCTGGATGTTCCTTGCTCTCATCGAGGAGGCCACCGGCAGGATATTGCCGGACCATGTGGGGGAGAGAAAGTGCCAACAGCATATTCAGAGGATCTCGCGTTGGTGGAAGAGAAACTGGAAATACTGCACCGTTGTCGTGGCGATCGGTGTGTTGGTCGTTGTATTCATGGGTCGTTCTCTTCAGAATTCCTTTGCTCGCAACCTTGCCGCCCGCTCGCTCGCGGCAGGCCTGGCAGGCGATTCCACGCTGTTGGAAACCGCGGAAACGAAATTGGCGCGACTTGATAACGAGGATTGTCGCGCTTTCTGGTTGAGGGGTGTGTATATGAAGAA
>JALUUP010000468.1 GCA_027021285.1 Bacteroidota bacterium
ACAAAGGGCTGTAAACCGGCGGATACCACAGGTATCGAGTTTGCCGGATCCTCGTCTCGCGTTCAGCCTGAGCAACCTTCCAGTTAATTCATTCGCTTTTACACAGGAGCCGATGACGGGAAAAGTCGTCGCCGTTGCTCAAACGTTGCCGTTTCCGGGCAAGCTCTCTACTCGTGGTGACATCGTTCATCAGGATGAAATGATCGTCCTCCGGCAATTCGAGGATGAACGAAACAGCATCATCCGGGAAGTGAAAAAAACGTATTACGAGCTGGCGTACATACGGCGCGTAATCGCCATCGAGAAGCAATCCCGTCAATTATTGCGCGATATATCAAGAATTGTTCGTACAAAGTACGAAGTGGGAAAGGGCAGCCAGCAGGATATTGTCAAGTCCCATCTGGAGATAACGCGAATTACTGATCGGATATTGAAATTGCAAGAGCGATTTCAAGCCCTCGCCGAGCGCTTGAACGCCCTTTTGTTACGCGAGCCGAAAGCTGCGGTAGTTGTTGATTCGTTGCACGATCCAACGAATACGGTGTTTCGTATCGATGATCTTCTTGATTCCGCACGCGCCAATCGGCCGTTTCTTCGAGGGTTGGAAGAGGCTGTGTTGAAAGCCAAGTTCCAAAAAGAGCTTGCCGAGCTTCAATGGTATCCGGATTTCACCGTCGGGCTGGCATATTCGCAGCGGGATTACCTGCTGACGACCGGCACTGATTTGAACGACCTGGCCTCGATCACGGTTGGGATCAATATACCGCTTGATTACGGCGGTAAACGTAGTGCCGCGGAAGAGGAAGCGACTGCGCTGGAAAAAATGTATACCGATCAATACAACAGTGTCCTGCAGACCTTGCAGAAATTATTTGCCAAGTCTGATGCCGCTATTACGACCATACGCGAACGCATTCACCTGCTGGAAACGGGCTTGTTGCCGCAAGCCTCCCAGGCGCTACGGGCGTCACTTGCAGGGTACCAGGTTGGGGAAGTCGATTACTTGAACGTGCTCGATAACCAGGTGAAGCTATTTGATATCGAAATGGATTTGGTCCGCCTGCGCGCAGACTATTGGAAAGAAATTGCTGAAATAGAATTCTTAGCTGGAATAGAGGTGCAATCATGAAATCATTAAAAAACCGAAAGCTCTTTTTTCATAATCCATTCCGCCTGAGTTGGAGGAGAAGCACGCCGGTGTTGTTCACGGTTCTTCTCCTCGGTCTCGTGTTTGCGGCAACCATTTCATTTAACGCGTGTTCGAGTGATGAAACTGGTGGATCATCTACTGAGCAGAAAGAAAAACAATTGTACACGTGTGGAATGCACCCGGAGATCATTCGGGAAGAGCCCGGTGACTGCCCGATCTGCGGGATGAAACTTACACCAGTGAAACAGTCCACCATGGGTGGTGGAGAAACGACGTCCTCCGGCGAAAAAAAGGTGATGTATTATAAAGATCCAATGCATCCATGGATTACGTCGGACAGACCTGGAAAAGCTCCGGATTGTGGAATGGACCTGGTACCAGTATATGAAGGGCAAGAAGGGTCGGCGGGTGTTATTCGAATTGACCCAGCTGTCGAACAGAATATCAACGTCAAGATCGGTAAAGTCGAACGGAAAACGCTGCACGCCACGGTCCGCACGACGGGTCATATCGGCATTGCCGAGCCGGGACAGGCAATAATCAATACAAAGATCAGTGGATGGGTGGAGAATCTATACGTTGATTATATTGGGCAGTCGGTTCAGAAAGGTCAAAAGCTGCTGGATATCTACAGCCCGGAACTCGTTGCTGCGCAGGAAGAATTCATTACCGCGCTGGAATACCAGGATAACGTATCCGCGAGCCGCGATACCGACGTTTTGTTAAGTGGAAAAACCCTGCTTGAAAATGCCCGGCGAAAACTGCTCCTCTGGGATATCAGTGATGCACAAATCCAGGAGCTGTCTCGCTCGCGTAAAATCAGCCGCACGTTGACCATCTATGCTCCGGCTCGTGGTATTGTTATGACCAAGAACGTTGTGCAGGGCCAGCATGTCAAGGCGGGAGAAACGCTGCTTGAAACGGCGGATCTCACTACTGTATGGGTGCATGCCGATTTGTATGAATACGAGATTGGACTGGTTCGTGTCGGTCAGGAATCGACAATTCGTCTGCCGTACATGCCTGGAAAAGAATACCTCGGCCGTGTCGCATTTATCTATCCAACGTTGGACCCCAAGTCGCGTACGGGGCGTGTTCGTATAAATCTTCCGAACCCGAACATGGAGTTGAAACCGGAGATGTACGCGAATGTTGAGATCCATGGAGAGGCGCGGGAAAATGTTCTTACGGTTCCTGAGCAGGCCGTGATTCGTTCTGGTGAAACGAATGTGGTCATCGTCGCCCTGGGGAAGGGCCGGTTTGAACCGAGGGACATCAAGCTGGGGATTTTGACTGAAGGGTATTACGAAGTCCTCGATGGACTCGAGGCAGGTGAACGCATTGTGCTCTCGTCCCAGTTCCTCATCGATTCCGAGAGCAATCTTCGTGCTGCTTTGAGCCAGATGCGGAGTTCCCATAGCAACGACGAAGGTGAAGCCGCGAAAGCACCGGCTCCCCCTTCCGAGCATAACCACTGAGGGGTGCATCATGTTAGGTAAAATCATTGAATGGTGCATTGGCAACAAGTTTATCGTCCTTCTTTCCACGGCGGTGCTTATTGCTCTCGGAACGTACAGTATGTTACAGACGCCGGTGGATGCGATCCCGGATTTGAGTGATGTGCAGGTTATAATCTACACGGAGTACCCCGGGCAGGCGCCGCGCATCGTGGAGGATCAAGTAACGTATCCTCTCACGACGAAAATGCTGGCTGTCCCCTACGCGCGGGTTGTTCGCGGGTACTCGTTTTTTGGGTTCTCGTTTGTGTATGTCATTTTTGATGACGGAACGGATATCTACTGGGCGCGGAGCCGGGTCCTGGAGTATCTCAGTACCCTGCAAAGCCAATTACCCAAGGGCGTGACGCCTCAGCTTGGACCCGATGCCACTGGCTTGGGTTGGGTGTACGAGTACACCTTGCAGTCTGATAAGCGCAGTCTTCAGGAATTGCGTTCGTACCAGGACTGGTTCTTGAAGTATGAACTCACCTCGGTGGAGGGAGTAAGCGAGGTTGCTTCGATCGGCGGGTACGTGAAACAGTATCAGGTCCAGATTGATCCGAATAAACTGGAGTTCTACGGGATTCCGCTCTCGCAAGTAAAGGAAGCGATCAGGCGCAGTAACAACGATGTGGGGGGGCGGCTGGTCGAGTTCGCCGAATCGGAATACATGGTCCGGGGCCTCGGGTACATTCAATCCGTTGAAGATGTGAAAAACATTTCGCTGGGTTCAACGGAGATGGGGACGTCGGTGTATATAAAGGACGTGGCCGATGTTTCACTCGGTCCTGAATTGCGGCGGGGGTTGGCGGAATGGGATGGAGAAGGAGAAGCCGTGGGTGGAATTATTGTCATGCGGTTTGGAGAGAATGCCCTCGCGACGATTGAGCGCGTCAAGGAAAAATTGGAGGAGTTGAAAGAAGGACTTCCCGATGACGTTGAGATCAAGACCGCGTACGATCGATCTGCATTGATTGAACGCGCGATTGAAAACCTGCGTGACAAGCTCATTGAGGAAGGTATCGTCGTCTCCCTGGTGATCCTGCTCTTCCTGTTGCATTTTCGCAGTTCTCTTGTAGCGATTGTAACGCTGCCGGTAGCGGTTTTAGCGGCGTTTATTATCATGCACCTCCAGGGTATCAACGCAAACATCATGTCGCTGGGAGGGATCGCTATTGCCATTGGGGCAATGGTCGATGCGGCCATTATCATGATAGAAAACGCCCACAAGCATATTGAACACGAGGAACATCGACCTCCAGAACAGCGGCGGGATCACTGGACGCTCATCCTGGAATCGGCTCGCGAAGTCGGACCATCCCTGTTTTACTCTTTGCTTGTTATTACGGTATCCTTCCTGCCGATTTTTACTCTTGAGCAACAAGAAGGTCGATTGTTCAAACCCCTCGCGTTCACAAAAACGTATGCAATGGCCGCCGCCGCGATTCTTGCGATTACGCTGGTGCCGGTGCTTATGGGATATTTCATCCGCGGGAATATCAAGAAAGAAGAAGATAATCCAATCAACCGCTGGATCATCAGGATGTATCGTCCGCTCAACCGACTCTCATTGAAATACAAGTGGTGGTTTGTCGGCGGAGCGGTCGTTTTGATGCTCTCGATGATTTTCCCGTATTCTCGTATCGGTTCCGAGTTCATGCCGCCGTTGTACGAAGGGGATTTGCTCTACATGCCGACTACGCTGCCAGGAATTTCCATCACGAAGGCGCGGGAAATCCTACAGCAGACCGATAAGATTATCAAATCCTTCCCGGAGGTTCACCATGTATTTGGGAAGATCGGTCGAGCCGAGACAGCGACCGACCCGGCGCCACTATCGATGATCGAAACAACAATCATGTTGAAACCGGAAGATGAATGGCGACCGGGTATGACCGTGGAAAAACTGATCGAAGAGATGAACGCGGCAATCCAGTTTCCCGGTGTAACGAATGCCTGGACCATGCCAATAAAAACCCGCATCGACATGTTATCCACGGGGATCAAGACTCCGGTCGGTATCAAGATATCGGGTCCTGATCTGACGGTACTGGAAGAGATCGGAAAGCAGGTGGAAGCCGCCGTCAAGGAGATTCCCGGAACATTGTCAGCGTACGCTGAGCGCGTCATGGGTGGGAATTACCTCGATTTCAAGATTCGTCGCGAGGCGATCGCCAGATATGGATTGACCGTGCAGGATGTGCAGGATGTAATCATGTCGGCGGTCGGTGGAATGAATATCACCACGACGGTAGAAGGACTGGAACGATACCCTGTCAACTTGCGCTATCAACGCGACTACCGTGAAGACCTCGAGGCGTTACGGCGAATGCTGGTGCCGATAAAAAGCGGTGGGCAGATCCCCATGGTGGAATTGGCGGATATCAGCATAAAGAAGGGCCCTCCGTCCATTAAGACGGAAAATTCGCGACCCAACGCATGGGTGTACGTGGATTTGACAACGTCGGATATCGGGAATTATGTCAGGAAAGCACAGAAGGCGGTACTCGAAAAAGTCCATCTTCCAGCCGGTTACAATATCGTATGGAGTGGGCAGTACGAGTACATGGAACATGCCGAAAAACGTTTGATGCTGGTCGTTCCGATCACGCTTCTTATCGTTTTCTTCCTGATCTACATGAATACGAAATCCATGGAGAAGACGTTTATCGTTCTCCTGGCGGTACCGTTCTCGTTGGTCGGCGCATTCTGGTACCTGTATTTTGCCGGGTACAACATGAGCATCGCTGTATGGGTTGGGATTATTGCCCTTGCCGGTGTCGACGCCGAAACGGGCGTCGTCATGCTTCTGTATCTTGATATTGCGTACGATGAGTACAAGAACAAAGGCTTGATGCAAAAAATCTCCCATCTGAAGGATGCGATTTATCATGGAGCCGTTCAGCGCGTTCGTCCCAAGCTCATGACCGTTGCCGTCCTGGTGGCGGGACTGATGCCAATCCTGTGGAGCACTGGGACCGGATCGGACGTGATGAAACGCATTGCCGCTCCAATGGTGGGAGGGATCATAACCAGTTTTGTCATGGAACTCCTGGTGTACCCGTCCATCTATCTACTATGGAGAACATGGAAGCTGAAACGGAGCGGAGTTTTTGCGGCAGAAGATGAGGACGAAGGCAAGGTGATTGTTGAAAACTGAGCCTGAAGGATCGTTTATGATTGAACAGGAAGTATTGATCAGGTGTGCCATCTGGTCTTGATCATCGGGGTGTACTGGTGGATGCGGTTCAACATCCGCATCCACCAATCATCTCGATAGTAGCGTACTTTTCCGTTAGGGCGTTTACGAAGGTGCAACGATGACATTGGCGAAAAAAATTCAGATCACAACCGCAACTGTAATTCCCTTCGGTTTTCTCTTGATTCAATTACCGTTTTGCATCTTTATTCTTGGAATCAATGATCACCATACCTGGTTCTGGGTAGGAGTTATGTCCGCCTCTGGATCGCTGGTGAGTATTCCACTGGCATACGTTATTATTCGGTGGATCGCGAAACCGCTCAGGAATCTGAGGGAAACCGCTGAGAAGTTCAGTAGTGGAAATTACCAGGCTCGAAGTAATATTCAATCCAAGGATGAAATGGGATTGTTGGCCGCGACGCTCAACAAGATGGCGGAAGATCTGGCGCTTCGTGAAAAAATTCTATCCGAGAAGGAGAAAAAAATCTCTGTCCTCTGGAATGCGATTCAACATTCCACGGAAGGAATTGCCCTTATAGATAAGGACCTGACAATACTTCAAGCGAACCATGCGTTCGGACGCATGTTCGGTTCATCGATCATCGACCTTGTTGAACAATCGTTTGCTTCCTTGCCTTTTCCGGAAAATGTTGTCAGGAAAATAGAACGGAAAATGAGGAAGGGGGAACCGTGGACGGAAGAAGTTGAAATTTCCAATTCGGAAAACGGGAGACGGGTTTGCTACATATCGGCCACACCCGTGGATACGAAAAAGGTGCGAGAAGGATGGCTCGTGGTTACGATAGATAATACGCAGCGACGAAAGCTGGAAAAGGAGGTTAGAACAAAAGAACATCTTGCCGCCATCGGAGGTTTCCTGACAATGATTTCACATGAACTGAGAAATCCGTTGACTTCGATCAAAATGAATGTCGACATCCTCACCAGTCGGGTGGCTTCGGATGACTACAGCGACAAGTACGTGAGGATACTTCGTCGTGAGCTGAACAGATTGGAAAACCTCGTGCGAGATATCCTGGCATACGCGCGCCCGGTGCAACTGGAGAGTCAAGCCGTTAATATCGACCAGCTGATCGAACGGACATTGGATGTATTGCTGCCCGCACTTGAACAATCGGAGATCGAAGTTGTAGTTCACAATCCACAACCAGAAATGAAAATGGATGTTGATCCCGACCTGATCCAACAGGTGCTTTTAAATATCGTTCAAAACGCCGTTGAGTCGATGGAAAATGGAGTGCTGACGATAATCGTGATGGCTGAACCGGTCACAAATGCCGTAAATATCCGGGTAGTGGACCAGGGATGCGGTATTGAGCACGAATACCTGGATCACATCTTCGATCCCTTCTTTTCAAAAAAGAGCGATGGGAGCGGGCTGGGATTGGCGATCTCGAAAAAACTGGTTGAAGCTCACGGTGGAACAATCAGTGCAAAGTCTGAGCCCGGTGTGGGAACCGAGATGACGATATGGCTGCCCCGCTTGATCAACGACGATATGCTTGCTCCCGTTGATGAAGTACGAAGAGAGGATTGACGCCCATGAAACTCCTTGTTGTTGATGACGATGTTTCGATTGTAGAAACGCTTCAACTCTACTTCGGTGAACACGGATTTAATGTTGTTGGTGTTCATAGCGTGGAAGATGCCCGTCATTCCGTAACAACCTTTGTTCCGGACGTTATTATTTGTGATGTATCGCTTCCGGATGGAAGCGGCCTGGATTTGATTCGCGAGTGGAAGGATTTGAATCTCCGGGCTCCGGTGATCATGGTTACGGCGCACGAAGATATGGGGACCACCGTACGGGCTGTACAGCAGGGAGCGTTCGATTACGTCACCAAGCCGGTGGAATTGGATTACTTGATGGAGGTGGTCAAGCGTGCCGCCGAATACATGAACGTGAACGACACCATCACGTTCTCCCAAGCATCCGGAACGTTTCCCGAGTACAACCTTGAATATACGCTGGTTGGAAGCCATCCATCGATCCAAGAGGTATTCAAGCAAATTGGTATTGCTTCCCAAAGCAATGTAACGGTTCTGATTCAAGGGGAAACTGGAACGGGGAAAGAGATTGTCGCTCGTGCGATACATGCATTCGGTTCAAAACAGGATGAGCCGTTCTATGCCATCAATTGTTCCGCCATTCCTGAAGCCCTGTTGGAAAGCGAGCTTTTTGGTCATGTTAAGGGGGCGTTTACTGATGCTGTTCGGGATAAGCAGGGCAAGTTTGAGCTTGCCGGCGAGGGTACGGTTTTCCTGGACGAAATAGGTGACATCCCTTTGGGTATGCAGGCAAAGTTGCTTCGTGTGCTCCAACAGAAAGAGTTTGAGAGAGTTGGTGGAAACGAGACGATTACGTTGAAGGCCCGGGTCATTGCCGCGACGCATCGGGATTTAAAACGTGAGATCGAAAAAGGTCGTTTCCGGGAAGACCTCTATTACAGATTGAATATTTTGACGATTACAGTTCCACCCTTGAGAGAACGAAAGGACGATATCCCCCAACTGGTCGAACACCTGTTGAAAAAAATAAATACGTCTTTACACAAAAATATAAAGACGGTGCCGCGCAGATTGCTCGATATTTTTCACAGCTATGATTGGCCGGGAAATATTCGAGAGCTGGAGAACGTATTGACTCGTTCCGTGGCGTTGGCGACCAACGAAGTGCTGCCGATTGCTGCCTTGGAACGGGAAAGCATGCATTCAACGGAAGGCAGTATATCCTTTCCGGTTGATGAAAACGGCCGTCCGCTCTCGCTGCGGGAGATCGAAAAACGCCATATTCTTTTTGTGTTGGATTATTGTGGCGGTGATAAAACGAAAGCGTGTAACGTGCTTGGCATTACGAAGCCGACGCTCTATTCCAAGCTGAAGAGTTATGGGGTCATGACGGGTAAAAAGGAGTAGCACACCGTTTTCCTCTCTGTAAAACATTCCGCTCGTTACGTAAAAAATCTTTATGGTTGTGAATCGGTCTCTTCATGAAGGGTAGAAAAAGCTGTCCTTTTACATGAAAAAGGGCCGGTCCCGATTCCGCAATCTCTGGCATTCGTTTTGCGGTGTAGTGATCAAGGTGCTTCATGATCATCGTGGAAAGCACATCATGCAGGGACAAACTACGAGAGGGCAAAACAATGAAAGAAGTAAAAGCATATGTACGACTTGCCATAGTGCATAAAGTGATTGAAGCTTTGAAACTAAAGGGATATTGCTGTATGACGGTCATCAATGTTTCCGGCATCGGCCAGTTTGTTAATACAAAGGATTGGAAATACTCGATGGAGTACATCGAAAAGATGTCGAAAATGGCTAAAATCGAACTCGTGTGCAGCGATAATGTCGCTGACGAAATCGTACGGATCATCCAGGAAAACGGATGCACGCATCAGCGAGGCGATGGAATTATCTTTGTATCGAATGTCGAGCGCGCGGTGAAAATTCGTACTGGTGAAGAAGGCGATACGGTATTACAACATAAATGAAAGATACTTTCCAAGGTGATTCAACGTAGTTGTTGATGGAATAGCCATGAATAAGCAAGACAAAAATACCACAGAGAACGAGAGCAATGCCGATATCAAGGTCCCTCGACGCTCTGTTTTGGAATTTCTTCTCAGTTTTTCAGCCAGTGCGGTTGTGTTATCCATTATCTATCCCGTGGTGAAATACTTGATACCGCCAAAAAGCAGAGAACCGGTCACAAATTTTGTGAAGGCGGCAAAAGTCGGCGACCTGAAGCCAAACAGTGGATTGATTTTCCGGTTTGGAAATGAGCCGGGCATTCTGATCGACACGCCGCAAGGCGAGTTAAAGGCATTCACTGCTGTGTGCACTCATCTGGGATGCACGGTACAGTATCGATCGGACCTTCAGCACATCTGGTGTGCATGCCATAACGGACATTACGATTTAAATGGAATCAACATTGCCGGACCACCGCCGCGACCGCTCGAGGAATATGATGTCCAGGTGAAAGGTGATGAGATCTTTGCACAGAAACGTCAATGAAACTACGAGCATTCTATCCTGCATTTCCGCGACATGTGTGGAGATGTTCTGGACAAGGAATCTGAACGAACATTCACAAGAACACACTATCAAAGGAGATATATCATGAAAAAGACAATTTTCATCGCGCTGTTTGCAACAGCTTTCGTGTTTTCTATTCCCGCCACGTCAATTGCCCAGGATGCATCGAACGGCCAGGTGGCTTCGAGCAATGCAATGAACCATTCCGGTCACATGGATATGATGATGGATCAAATTGCAGGGAACAAAGAAATGCGAATGCAGATGATGAAGAAAATGATGACCAGGGCAAAAGGTGATACGGCGTCCATGAAGGAGATGTGCATGGCGATGATGAACGACAAGGACATGGGCCAAATGATGAAGAAGATGATGAGTAGCTCGAAAAAGATGAACTGCGGCATGATGAAAGGAATGATGAGTGATTCGAAAAAAATGGACTGTGGCATGATGGGGAAGGGAGAAAAAAAGCACGACCATTCGAATCACACGAAAGAAAATTGACTCTGGTATGTTGACGGGGGTGGTGTATCCCGACGATACGGTACCCCCTGTTCTTTTAAAAACTGGTTACGTTAAAAAGGAGATTATCATGTATAGAGACCCCGTATGTGGGAAAAAAGTGAATCCGAACACTGCGTATATGAAAGCGAGTTACGGAGGAAATGTGTATTATCTTTGTTGTCCTCTGTGCCAGAAATCCTTCGAACGGGAACCTGAAAAATATGCCGTGAACGGCGCGGGCAGTAAGAAGAAAAAATACCCGAAACATCCAAGGAAGCATTCTCGTCATCGGGGAAGAGGCGCATGACCACGACGATCAGCGGCAGCGTCCGTCAATTGAATTGGCAAATATCGATGCTTGAATGCTCCGGTTTAACATTACACCTTATCGCTAAGCCAAGAGGCATAATATGAATTTGCTCCATCCGATGATCATTCATTTTCCCGTCGCATCGCTGTTGATTGCGCTTTTCCTGGAGGCGCTGTTTGTTTTCACCAGGCGGGATGTTTTCAAGGCGTCCGCAATAATATTGTTGCACATCAGTGCTCTTACGGCCATCCTTGCAGTGGCGACGGGGTACATTGCGTCGGATGCGCTTGGTCACGACGCTCCGGGGCATGATCTGGTCCACCAACATCGCGACGTGATGCTGGTTGTGAGTATCGTTCTGGTTATCTTGAGTGCCATGGTGTTCAAGATAAAAGCGATTCGTGAAGGGGGCCTCAGGAAATGGCTGCTTCCCGCTCTCCTGTTGGTGAGTGCTCTTCTCGTTTACGGTGCGGATAAAGGCGGACGGATGGTCTTTGAAAGTGGGGTCGGGGTCGAGACGAATGTAATAGAAAACACTCATCACGATTCCGATCACAGTCATTGATCGCTATATTATTACTAACGGGATGCCACTTGAATACTTTAAAAGGGATTATTGATGAATGAAATGAAATCTCCTGGCCAGCATCATCACGCACCACGCGATCATCATGCTGTTCATGGCGTGGAAAGTACAGGTCACACCGCCGATCATCACCACCCGGACGACCGAAGCAACGAACATAAGGGAAAAGCGCATCATGACCATGATCACCATGCGCATATGATACGGGATTACCGGAAGCGGTTTTGGATTGCGCTCATTCTGACCATTCCGATACTGCTTCTTTCACCCATGGTCCAGTCGCTGCTTGGCCTGCGATCCCTGGGGTTCTCGGGCGATATTTACGTGCTGTTCCTTTTATCGACCCTCGTATTTTTCTATGGTGGTTATCCGTTTCTTAAGGGGATCGTCGAGGAGACGATAAAGAAAAAACCGGGAATGATGACGCTCATTGCGCTGGCGATAGGTGTAGCCTACTTTTACAGCAGCGTAGTCGTCTTCGGTCTTTCCGGAAAAGTCTTTTTCTGGGAACTCTCAACGCTGATCGACATCATGCTTCTTGGTCACTGGATTGAGATGAAATCCGTCATGGGAGCTTCCCGGGCACTAGAAGAGTTGGCCAAGCTGATGCCGTCCGAGGCGCACCTGATCCGCGAGGATGGAAATGTTGAAGATGTACCCTTGGAAAGCCTTGTTTCAGGCAATCGTGTCCTGATCAAGCCGGGTGAAAAAATTCCCGCGGACGGTACCGTCGTCAAGGGGGAATCGTCGGTGGATGAATCGATGCTGACGGGAGAGTCGGTACCGGTGGTCAAACGGACAGGTGAAAATGTCATCGGGGGTGGTATCAATGGAGAAGGATCCCTTGAAATTGAGGTAAAAAGAACCGGCAAGGAATCCTACCTTTCCCAAGTCATCAGCCTTGTCAAGGAAGCGCAGGAAAGTAAGTCGAAGACCCAGGACCTGGCGAATCGAGCGGCGCTCTGGTTGACGATTATCGCTATCGCTGGTGGAGTGATCACCTTGTTGGTCTGGTTATTGATCATGGATATGGATTTTGCGTTTGCACTCGAACGCACGGTGACCGTCATGGTCATTACATGCCCGCATGCTCTCGGGTTGGCGGTCCCGCTGGTTGTTGCGGTTTCGACGGCGTTATCCGCGCGGAACGGGTTGCTCATCCGGAATCGGGTAGCGTTTGAACGAGCGCGCAATATCCAGGCGATCATCTTCGATAAGACAGGAACGCTGACGCAAGGCAAGTTTGGAGTGACCGATGTTATCCCACTTCGCAATAGCAATGGAAAGGAACAACTGGTGTTGTTTGCCGCCAGCGTGGAAGCGAATTCGGAACACCCGATAGCGAAAGGTATCGTATCGGCTGCGCGTGAAACGCTTCCCATTGAAGAATTCAAAGCAATACCCGGCAAAGGTGCGGAAGCCAGGGTCCAAGGACGCCATGTGATGGTTGTGAGTCCCGGTTATTTACGTGAACAGGGGATCGAGTACGAAAGCGATGATATCCAGCGTCTGTTTTCCGAAGGCAAGACGGTGGTGTTCGTGCTCGTGGAAGGGGAATTGTTAGGAGCTATTGCTCTCGCAGACATGATTCGACCAGAATCGCGTCGTGCTATTGCCCGGTTGAAGGAGATGGGGATCAAGAGTATCATGCTCACCGGCGACAACAAGCAAGTTGCCGGGTGGGTAAGCCGCGAGCTGGAACTGGATGATTTCTTTGCCGAAGTATTACCCCATGAAAAAGCGCAAAGGGTAAAGGAAGTTCAATCCCGCGGAATGGTGGTGGCGATGACCGGTGATGGTGTCAATGATGCGCCGGCCCTGGCCCAGGCCGATGTCGGGATTGCCATCGGGGCCGGTACCGACGTGGCTGTCGAAACCGCCGATATCGTCCTGGTTCGCAGCAATCCGCTCGATGTGGTTTCGATTATCCACCTTGCCGGGGCCACGTACAAAAAAATGATCCAGAATCTGTTGTGGGCGACAGGATATAACGCCGTGGCAATTCCGTTGGCTGCCGGTGTCCTGTACAGTTATGGAATTTTGCTCAGCCCCGCTATGGGCGCCGTTCTTATGTCACTGAGTACGGTGATCGTAGCCATCAACGCGAGATTCCTACGGGTTGAAAAGTAGAAGGGATCACGATCAGTCGTTCACGGGGGTGATTGAAACGATTCCTTGCCATGTTTGGTTATAGAGAGAACTTGTGACGGATGATATTTAGAAGGTTGCAGCCTGAAGGAGATTGTTGAAATGAATGCGTTGCCGATGCCTCGGGCTCATGCTGAGAACGGGCACTGAGAATAAACGTCGTGGTTGTCAGAGTACGCTGGTCAACTGCCAGGTTGTTTTATCAGTGTTGATATTATTCTGCAATTTCTTGCGAGATTCAAAATATATTCATCACTCACATCATTATTAAAAAGGAGAAATTCATGCGCAAAATATCCATCCTGTTGTTTACCGGTTTATTCTCACTGGTGTTACTTGCTGCGTGCAATAACGGGGATAAACAGGAACAAGCCGAGCAGCAGAGTGCGGTTACGCAAAGCAACGGTGAAGACCATATGCATGAAGGCAATGATAAAGACCACATGCATGAAGGTGATATGGAGGGACACGAGGAGCAGATGACGGAATCATCCGAGTCCGAGCATGGTGATCCGGCTTGGGAGCGCACCGCTCCTGTGAATGTCAAGGCGATCGATAAGGATGGCGACGGTTTCGTGTACCAGGACCAAATGGACTGGAACGTCATCGCCGACGAGGAAGGACGATGCCCCAAATGCGGAATGCACCTTGAAAAAGTTTCGATAGCTGACGCGGAGAAGAATCTCAAGGATCACGGTTTCGAAGTTAAGTAGAACCGTCGTGTGAATTTTGGCGTCCGGAATTGTCGTTTTCACGACATAGTCGTGGCGTACACGTTTTTATGTTCAAAAAGAACAAGCGATATCAACGCGTAAAACAAAACATCAACCATAGAGGAGTTAACATGAAAAAACTGATCTTTGCGCTCATGATTACCGTTGTTGCCAGCGGGATCGTAGTGGCGCAGTCAAACAACAGTGGCGATGATGCCGCTGCCGGCAAGTCCAAGAAAACCCAGATGATCTGTCCGGTCACCGGTGAAAAAGCGAGCAAAAACTATTCATATGAATACGAAGGCAAAACCTACAACTTCTGCTGCACCAAGTGCAAAGCAAAGTTTATCAAGAATCCGGAAAAGTATCTCAAGGGTGCGAAGAAAGGTCACGAGGGACATAAGCACAACGAAAAGATGAAAAGTCATGAAGGGCACAAGCACAATGGCGCGACGAAAATGAAATCGAAAGCAAGTGCCATGAACGTTGTCAATACCAACTGCCCGATTTCCGGGAAAAAAGTAAAGGATGACGGCGGGACCTATATGTATAAGGGGAAGACCTATGGTTTCTGTTGCCCCGGTTGCATCGATGAGTTTAAAAAGGACCCTGAGAAGTACATCAAGAAGATATGATTTGAAGATGTATGTGTTTGGTCAGCGGGTGCGGTTCATGCCGTGCCCGTTTTTTTGTTTCTACTTGCACGATTTCTCCCTTTCGATTATTTTCTTTTTGTCGTCATGTCTACGCATTCTTACGACACGAATCAATAACATTGCCCGCTGAAGAGGGGACGTTCCCTCTTGCAATTACATCATGCTGTTTCCCGTCGGTTCCGCTCCAGAGGGGAATCCGCTGTTATTCAATGTACCTGAAGCCGGAAGGGAGGTATCATGAACAAGAATGTGCTTACTGTATTTGCTGCTGTCGCTGTGTTCCTTTGCGCGGCTTCGTATTCCCAAACGAAAACCTGGGATGGCGGAGCCTCTACAAACAAATGGACAGATGCTAATAACTGGAACCCCGACGGTGTGCCGGGTTCCACAGACGATGTTGACCTGACCAGTGGTACCTCGGCCTCGATTCTTCTCGATGCGGGAGGAAACTGCCGAACACTGAAAATCGGGAGTGGATTTACACTGGAGATTAACGGGAGCAGCGCCAAGCTTACCGTGGCCGGGGATGGCGGAGGCGGTGTTGACGTTGAAATTCAGAACCAGGGAACGATACAGGCGCTGAATGGTTCTGGCCCCCTCCTGGATTTTTCGGGTACTTCCGATGAATTCAAGATTCGTGATGGTGGTCTCTATGTTCACGGAGCAGGGTCTTTTCCCGATGCGGGGACATTATCGTTCTCGACTGCCAGTACTGTCGAATACCGGACTGGTACCGGGTTCAAAAAGACGGTTACGTATGGTTATCTCGTATGTAACGGCGCAACTCTCAATCCCGTATCCAGCTCGCTTGATATTCGCGGAGATCTGAAGGTTGAAGCAGGGGAATTTCGTGGAACGACTTCTGACTCGCCTGCACACACGATCTCTGGTTCCATAGTTATTTCCGGCGGAACATTTACCGGCTCTAACGGCTCGGGCAGCCCGACGTTTTTGATTGGCGGCTCGCTGAACCAGACGGGAGGAACGTACAAGCCAGCCAACGGTTCAGGTTCTCCGACGCTCAAGTTTACAGGTAATGGCGACATCAATCTTTCCGGAACCGTGTCAAGCTGGAAACACAACGTAATCATCGACGGAACCGTCACGCTGAAATCCGGGTTCACCGTGGCGTCGGGACACACGCTGACTGTCAACGCCTCGAAAACGCTCAACGAATCCGGGTCGCAAACGCTGACGTTCAACGGCAGCACGTTGACGAATAACGGAACGATTTCTGTCGGCAACGTGGAGTTTTCCGGCAGCGCCGCGCAGACCTTGGCAGGCTCCGGGAGCTTTTCCTCTTCTACCACGGTTAAGATCAATAATACCAGTGGCGTTTCATTGACGGGCGATGTCTCCATTCTTGGTTCGCTCAACATAACCAGCGGCGATTTCGATCTCAACGGGCATGTGCTTACGTTCGGCACATCCGGCAATCTGACCGAGTCTTCCTCCGACCATGTTGTCGACAACTCCGGTAGTGAAGGTTACATAAGCGCTACCAGGACGCTGAACGCGCCCAGTTCCGAAAACGTCGCGGGCTTGGGAGCGGTTATAACGTCCAGCGCTAACCTGGGGGACACGGAAGTGCGCCGAGGACATAAGCCGCAGTCAAGCGGAGGGTCGTCCGGCATCAAGCGATTCTACGACATTTCCCCCGCAAACAACACGAACCTTAATGCAACCCTGCGGTTTTACTACTACGATGACGAACTGAACGGTCTAAACGAGCAACTATTCAGTCTCTTCCGTTCCACCGATGGAGGGAATACATGGTCGGACGTCGGTGGGTCGGTGAATACGTCGAGCAATTACATCGAGAAAACGGGCATCGACGCGTTTTCGCGCTGGACAGTTGCGGAGAGCGGCATGCTGCCCGTGGAACTCACGAGCTTTGCGGCGCACCGCCTTGAGGACAGAATCCTGTTGCGGTGGACGACTGCGACCGAGGTGAATAATTACGGTTTCGATATTGAGCGTTCTCTTGACGCGGAAAAATGGAACTCTATCGCATTCGTTCCCGGACACGGGACCGTCAACACACCGAAAACCTACCGGTACATTGATTTTCCTCAGCCGTTCATTCTCTCGCGACCAGTCGTGTACTATCGGCTCAAGCAGATCGATCGTGACGGTACCGCTGATTTCTCAAATGCTATTGCGGTTGTCAATTCCTCCACGGTTCAAACCCGTCCTCTCTTGCGTCAGAATTATCCGAATCCCTTTTCGGGAGGCACGAACTTCGTTTTCACCTTGCCGGAAGGGACGAACGTATACCTGGAAATATTCAATCCGTTGGGGGAACGATGCATTACGGTGTTGGAAAACACGTATTTCCCCGCCGGATCGCACACGGTGTCCTATGTCAATTCGTCGCTGCGACCGGGCGTCTATCTTATTCGCATGAAAGCGGGAGGGATACTCTGTTCCAGGACTTTCCTGGTTCAATAAATATTCTTCGCACATCTGGATAGCGCTCTTCATCGCCACACCTCCTCACGTGGCTGAATCGGTCTTCTATAGAACGCTTCGATCCATCCCCGGTATGTAACCCTCGCTCCCGAGGTTCGCGGAGGAGTGTGTCGTAAAATCATCGCGCGGAAGATCGTGTGTCCCGGGACGAATTCTATTTTTACATTTTTTCTCATAGTTTATACCCGATTTCAAATACAAGGGTGAGATGTCCATTCGTTTCATTCATACGGCTGATCTACAAATTGGGATGACGGCTTCGGGCTCCGGAGCCATGGCTTCCGCTTTGCGCGACGCCCGCGTCCAGGCGCTGGAACGTGTTCTTGCAGTCGGGCGTGAACGCAATGCCGATTTCATCGTAATTGCCGGCGACCTCTTCGAGGGCAACGATATTTCCCTCGAGCTCGTTCGTCGCACCGCATCAGTGCTGCAATCCTCTCCTCTACCAGTGTATATCATCGCAGGCAATCACGATCACGCAGGACCGGAAAGCATTTACCGAAATAACGCGTTCGAACCGGGCAACCACGTTGAAGTGTTGTTAGAGCATACGCCTCGTATCCTGGAACCGCTTGACCTGGCGCTGTATCCATGTTCATGCCTGGAACGCCGATCTGAAACATCGCCCCTGTCGTGGATCCAAAAAGATGTATCGACAAGGTTTCACGTCGCAATTGCACACGGCTCCTGGACGGGAGGGCCGCGACTCCAGGAAAACGATTATCCCATGAGTACGGAAGAACTGGAAGGCCTGGGTTTGGATTACATCGCCCTCGGACACTGGCATTCCACCTATCCTGATCCTGACCGTACGCAGAGCGGCGCGTTCTATTACTCGGGAACGCCCGAACCAACGGGATTCGGAGAGCGGGACAGCGGCAATGTCCTTTTCGTGGAATTGGACCCGGGATCACGGAAAGTGGAAAAGATCCCGGTTGCCCGCTACAAGTTTCTCGATATCGATGTGCAAGTGAGTGACGAAACCAGCGTTGCGGATATTGCCAGGAAATTCGATTCCCTGGATTCACCCGACATCACTCTTGTCCGCATCCGGCTCAAGGGGGTAGCGGGTCTTTCCGTTCATGAAGCGATACACGAAATGATTGAACAGGAGCGATCGCGTTTTGCGCTCGTGCGGATTGACGACAGTGGGATGCTCGTCAGCCCGGGTGAAAAAGACTTTGCACAATTCGCTCCGGGAGGAATTGCTTCGGTAACCTTTCGCCTCCTGGAGCAAAGCGATGACATCGATCCCCGCCTTCGCTCCCGGGCCCTTGATCTCGCGTACCGATTTTTCAAAACCTGATTCACATGGTTATCACATCGTTGCATATTCGAAATTTCCGCGCTATTCATGACCGCGTGTTTGCATTCACGCCAGGATTCAACGTGGTTGTAGGGCCGAACGAAACCGGCAAGTCAACCATCCTCGAAGCGCTTCTGGCGGTGCTGTTCCGCAACGCCGATTCCACCGCGCGGGACGTCGGGCGATGGCGACCGTGGGGGACGATGGCAGATCCTTTTGTCAGGATCGAGTTCGAGGCCGGCGGAGAAACGTACATCCTGGAAAAGACGTTTCTCGGTGCAAAGACCGCGCGATTGCAATGTCCCGGTTTGCGTCTTGATACATCGAACAAGGACCTGATCATGGAACAGGTATCGAAGCTGATTCCCGTGTTCGACAGAGATGGTGAATCGCTGCAGAGGTCCTTTTGGATCAGGCAGGGTGAATTGGAATCCACGATGCAGGCGATTGTGGAAGCATCGGCGGTACGGAAAAACATGCGGCGCATCGTACTGGGGTTGGACGGCGATCTTGATGCGATCAAGAAGCGGTTGCAAAAAGAAATCGATGATTTGAAAAAGGGAATTGACGTTTCGAGGGTGTTCAAGCATCCGGGTGATGTGCGCCGAAAGTACGATGCCTGGAAAGAATGCGAAAAGCGATTGAAAGAAAAGGAGCAAATGTTCCGGGACAGCAGGGAGGACAGGAGTGAGTTGATACGCCTCGATGAAGAAATACGCGAATTATCCGCCGCAATTGAGCTGGATGAACACGTGATTGCGCAGGCGGAAGCATGGATGAACGCTCATGGAAGGCTGGAAAAAGCGCGGCGGGAACTGGAAGAATGTATTGCCGGAGTCCGGCAGTTCGAGAAGTTCGTAGCCGACAGAAGTGATTTGAAAGAGAAACAAAACCACCTGCGGGAGAAGCGGGAGCGATTGAAACGAGATATTGATATTGCCGAGCGGTTTATTCGTTGGCAAGAAAATGCTGAAAAGCTGGAAACCAATCTGAAGCTCAGAAAGGAAGTCCGCGACATCGAGGAAAAACTGAAGGAGCTGGATGATCAACAGGCGTCTCTTCCTCCGTTGTCGAAAGACGTATTTCGCGATGCGAAGAAGCTGCACGATGAAATAGAGAAGGCGCGGAACCGGCTCGAAGCGTCGCAGATGAAAGTGCTTGTTCACGCGTATCGCGATCTGCGCGGTTCCGTTGTGAGAGATGACGAAGATGAAGAATGGAACCTTGCGAGGGGCGAAGAGCGCAACGTCGGGGTCAACGAGATATTGCGCATGGATTTCCCCGACGCGTTGTCTCTGTCGGTTCGCTCCGGTATCTCCGATGCGAAGGAGGTGTGGCGCCGGCTCCAGGCAGACCAGGTGTCTCTTTCGAAGTTGCTCGCAACGTATGGTGTTGCAACCATTGATGAACTCGCGGAGCACATGGAGAAACAGCAGGCGTTGGCAAACCGGAGGAAAGAACTGGAAACGGCGATGCGCTCGCTCTTGCGGGATCATAGCATTGAAGAATTGGAAGAATCAATCCGTGTTCGGCGCAGACGCCATGAAGAAGAGAAGCCGGAATCGACATCGGACATGGATGTAGAGGAACTGCGCAGGCAGTATCATGAATCAGAACTTGCGGCAGTGAGGATCGAAGAAAGATTGAAGGAGCTCGAACGTGGCCTGGCGGCGCTTGAAAAGAAATGGGGAGGAACGGATGACAGGGAAAAACAACAGGTCTCGCTGGCCGCGTCAGCAGCCGAGGCAAAGGCGGCGCTGGAATCGCTCGAGCCGGTCGCGCTGAACGATGAAGAGATGTTCCGTAGAAAGAAAGAACTCGACGAAAAACGGAAGAAGTTTCGAATGTTAAACGAGGAAGCGATGAGAATCCGGGGGAGGTTGGAACGCGGTTATGTTGGTCAGGATGAAGTCGAACTTCTCCGGGAAGAATGCGAGGAACGCCGGGAAGAATACGAACGCATGCGACGCGAGCTCGACGCACGTGTCCTTGTGCGCGAAACAATCGGCCATGCGGAGACCCGCGTGCTTGAACACTTTACGGAGCCGGTCGAAAAAAGGGTGGTGGAATTGCTTGGGCGTCTTACACGCGACCGGTATCGCGATGTCAAGCTCGAAGGGAACCTGTCCGTCAAGACGCTTCAGTCCGCAAATGTGGTCGTTCCCGGCACGAATGATCTGAGCACGGGCGCACGCGGACAGCTCGCCCTGGCGCTGCGCCTCGCTATCGCCGATTACCTGTCGGTTGACGAGCCTCACCCGATTATCCTGGATGATGCCCTGGTGCACTTTGACGAGGAAAGACGAAGCGATGCGCTGGAATTATTGCGGGAGTTTTCCACACGGCACCAGGTGATCTACCTGACCTGTCACGATTACCTTTCAGGGATCGATGGAGCGAACATGATCGAGATGTGAGATCAGTATTCGCCGAACGGGGTTACGCATGAGGGAAGGCTCCGGTAGTAATCCACGACCGGGGAAGAATAGAAATCCAACAAGCCCAGGGACATCCCAACATACAATCCTTTGACGTCAAGGGTGTAATTGTCCACAAACTGCTCGCTCAATTCACCGGTGTTTCCGTACACTCCTCCGATTTGAAATCCGACGTTCATTCCTCCGACATCACCCAGGTTTATACGCGCGCCAAGGTGAGCGAAGTTTGACGGATAGTAATTCACTTCGAAGAACGGTTCTACAAGGACCTTCCGTGTAAGTTGGTACATGAGTGTCGCCCGCAGAGGGAGGATCGAGGCTCCGATCATTGGATTGCCGGTCGAATTTCCCAGGAATACACCGTTGATGAGCGATGTTCCCAACGTGAAATTTTCCATGATGAAGTCGGCGGGAAAGGCCACGGTACCGGCCTGGATGATCATTCCATCCCAGTTCAGGCCGAGGAATCTGAACGATGTGCCGCTTCCGATGCTCGATTGCAGGAAAGTCAGGTGAAGAAGTCCCACGCGGCGCGCGAAGGGCTCGTGGTATTTCCATTCCGTATCCATTTCATCTTCCGAATAGTGGAAATCGAGCACCGAGATACCCAGTCCCGCGTAACCAAAACTGTAGTTGTTCGCCAGGTCCTTGTCATTGTTGATCGAAGATCCCGCCATGGCGAATCCGAGATGCGCAAACAGGTTCATGCCCCCCACGGAACCAAAATGAAGCTTCCCGCCCATGTTCAGATACGTATTCGGGAGGTACCCGACATTGATGAAAGGTTCGATTGTCAGTGGTGTGGGATACGTGAGAAGAGAGTACCGGTAGCGGAGGGTGAGAGGGAAGACCCCGAACATGAAGTGACCGCTTCTCGAGTCTGCCGCGAGGCCTTCGAACAAGGCGGTACCGAACGTCCAGTTTTTACCAAGGAATGGAACACGCCATTCGAGCATTCCGACCCGGCCATAATAACCATTGAAAATGTCGGTTTCTTTCCTGTTGAGAGGAGTGAACAAATTGTAGATACCGAGGAGTCCCAGGCCCATGTTGTTTCCCCTGCTCGAAGATTCGGTGCTGACGATACTGGCGATCTCCACCAATCCCCAGCGCGCCAGACGCGGGAAGTAATGGTAGCACGTTGAATCGTAACGGATTCTCTGTCGTGTGAGGACTGTGCGTTTGCGTTGAGGAAGCAACACTCCGTGGTCCTCGCCGGTATCTTCGATCTTGACGTCTTCGTCGATGATGCGCGATACACGATGCGTTTCCGTTTCCGTGCGTGTTGTGAGAAGGGAAGGAGAGAACCCGCATCCCGAAGAGAATACAATGATACAACTCATGCCGATTGCCGTGACGAAATACTTCATTTGTCTTCTCCCGGTGTTCGCAGGACCTTGGTCAGCACCACGCGCCGCAAGCGCGCGTCGTACAGCGAATCCGGCTCGCCGGCAAACCTGGGTACGGGGTCGGATTCCCCCTTTGCCTCCACGCGGATTTTTCCGGCTGGAATACCGAAATCCTCGACGAGATGGCGTTTGACGAAGAACGCGCGTTTGCGGCTGAGCGCGAGGTTGTATTCCTCGCTTCCCGTCAAGTCGGTGTGGCCTGTCAGCACAACGTAGTTGAGACGATCGATCCATGATCTCAGGTTTAACGCGACGAACTCCAAAGCCTGGCGCCATGTCATGCGACCCGGTTTGCCATTCTCGTCGAGAACGTACGGGTACGGATTCTCCGCTTCATTGAACGGAAAGTTGATACGAAGGGAGAGCGCTTCCGCGAGCGAGAAATCACGGCGAATTTCTCTCACGCCCGGCTTCGATGGTGTGGAGAGGTGAAAGGTATCGAAGAAATACTTCTCCGCCTGTGCCCCGACATCGTACTCCTCTCCCTTGGCCAACGTCACGTAGTACGATCCGTCTTCTCCCGTGCGAACGCGCGCGACAAGCGTTCCAGTGCTTCGTTCCTTCCAGAACAGGGATGCTCCGGGAATGGGATCGTTTGTTACGGCGTTTCTCACGATGCCATGAAGGATAACCATGCTGGGTGGAGATGGATTCGGTGTGATGGTGTAAAGATCGAGATTCATCGAGCCGGGGCGGTTCGATGTGAAGTACATGATCGAATCCGCGCGCTTCGTGGGCGGCGTGACCGGAAACAACTCGTCGTAAGCGGAATTGAGAGGTCGTCCGATGTTTTCCGGCGGTGACCATGAGCCGGTTGTTCGTTCTGAAACGAAAATATCATAGCCGCCGGCGCCGAAGAAACCATCAGACGCAAAATACAATGTCTTCCCGTTTCCACAGATGAACGGCGTGACTTCGTTGCACGGAGTGTTTACGGGAGCGCCGAGATTTCTCGGTGTTCCCCATGAACCGTCCGGTTGCCGTTCGGCGTACCAGATATCCAGTTGACCCATTCCTCCCGGGCGGTCGCTGGTAAAGTACAGCCTGGCGCCGTCGGAAGAGATGGACGGATGGGAGTCGAAACCGCCGCTGTTGATTGACGTGACATTTTCTATATTGTCGATGACGATATGATCGCCTTGAGCGAAGAGTCGGGCTTTGAATATATCCGCGTCCCCGCGTGTATCACGATATCTCTTTGCGGCGAAGTAGAGTTCGCGCCCGTCCGGTGTCAGGGAAGGGCTGCCGATGTGTGCGGGGCTTAGTTCGACGGTGAGTGGTCGTGGAGCCGCGGCGCTTCCGGCGAGGGTGGAGAAAAACCAAAGGTTCTGCTGCCCTGCTGCGTCCCCTGCTCGCAAAGCTCTGTTGGAAGTGAAGACGATGTATTCGTTTCCTTCGCCGGACAAGACGGCGAACGCGGGTGCGAAATCGTCTGCTGGGGAGTTCAATGCTTCCCGTATCCGCTGAATGGAGTAACATCCAGTGCCGTCGGAGCAGGTTGTATCCAGCGTCATCAGTGATTCGGAATTCTTGCTCGCGCAGGTGGAGTCCGGTTTCTCGAACGTGGTCACTTCCGGTGTGATTGTGTACGGCGTGGAGCAGGAAAGCAGCAAGAGAGGGAGAAGCGAAAGAACCGTCAGTCTTTTCATCGTCTCGAACGAGGTTGGACAATACGAGGGACAATGTACGTTAATTTTCATTTTTTCCATAGCGGTTTCAGAGGCCTGCATACGTACTGTCTTTTTCGATGCCTGTTCCCGGCGGTGTGTCTGGTGCTTTCCCTGGTGGGTTGCGCGCCCGGCGCTGCGACGAAAACCTTCAATGATACGAGCACACAGCGGTTTTTCCAGAGGGGTGAGGACAGCGTCTATGTTTCCAGGGGGCCGTACCTGCACCCTGTACCGCTGAAAGCAGGGCAATATGTCGTGTACGGTATCGAGTGGAAGGGAGAACGGTCGGCGCTGTCATTGCGGGTCGTGAGACTGCATGGAGACGTGGCGACTCTTGATGTCTTTTCCTTGACACGACGGAAAGAAACCGCCCTGACCTTCAAGGTCAGGGGTTTGGCCGCGGCGATCCAGTCCGGTGATTTCGACAATGTCCAAATCGTGGAAACGCGATACACGGATGATCGGGGACTGACCCGCGCCGCGGATACACGAGAAATCATGTGGAGCAGCGGGTTGTTCACCCGGTTGGAGAATCTCTTTAACCAACCGTGTGTGGATTCGGTTCGTTTGGAGACGGTGAAAGTGGGCGCCAACACTTTTCAGGATGCAACGTCGTGTGTTTCGATCAATTCCCTTCCGGGGTTCGTATCGTACATGAAAGTATGGAAACATCCTTCCGTGCCGTTGAACGGCCTTGTAAAGTGGGAGACCGGGGACGGCAAGTTGAAAGCAAGGCTTCTTGATTTCAAGGCGATGTAGGGGTTATTTTTTTCTCTCAGTAATACGCACTCTGTCGATGGTAGCTGGATACTCGTATGCAAGAGGATGGCGGGACTTATGGCGATAACTGGACGCTGACAGGGCCTAATTAAAAAAAGATGTGACCCATGGAAAAGAGTTGTTTGTAATGGATAGTTATCTGTATATTTCAGAGCCTGAAAGAAGCCCTACTGAAAAGATTTAGGAACCCCGGATATCGCTTCTTTATTTTGTTCCAGATCAGATATAGCAGCATGGATCCCAATAACCTTCATGTCAAGGTAAAGGGGAATGCGTGCCAATATCCGCATCGTAGATGATACGCTAGAAATCGGGATGCGAATTCCAGCACCTGGCATCGAGCTTTTCCAGATAGAAATGTAATGCAGAGCAATTCTTTCCAGGATATTCAAATTGTGTAAAGAAAATATGAAGGAGGATGAAATGAGACCTTTCTACCGCATGTCCGGGAGCCGTCACGTGTTGACGATCCTGGCAGTCTGCGCGATTTTCGCGCTCGGCGTATCGACGGCGTTCGCCGCGCCGCTCAACGGCACGTACACCATTGGCAGCGGCGGTGATTTTTCCACCATCAAGGCTGCTGTAGACACCCTGAACGCGAACGGCGTCAGCGGCAACGTGCTTTTCAAGCTGCTGGACTCCACGTACAACGAGTCGTCGTACATCGATATCACGAAGCCGACATCGGGATCGTACACGGTCACGTTCAAACCGACAAAGACGAATACCGTGGTCAAGATACCCGGTCGGTCCTACGCGTATCCGAACCCGGGTTATTACAGCATCATGATCAATGGCGCCAGCAATATTATATTCGACGGCAGCGTGAGCACGAACGGCACGAGCCGCGATCTCACGATATGGTCCACCGGTTCCAATGGCGCCTGTGCCATCTGGGTTCGCGCGTACTACAACACTTGTAACAACAACGTGGTGAAGAACTGTATCCTCAAGGCGGACCGGCACTATGGGAGCACGTATTACCGGTACGGCGGCGCCGTTCTTGATTTCATGGGTTACCGTGCCACGAGTTTCAAGAACAACAAGGGCATCAACAACGAGATCTATCACACGGGGACGTATAACCCCACGAGTTCAAGCTACGATGTGCTGATGTACCTCTATTACACATCCTCGGCATCCGGCAACGCGATCCAGGAGAATGATGTTCACGGGTTCAACTACGCCGGGATTTACAGTTATGTGTACCAGTCCAACCCGGGCTCGGGTAGTTCGGCGCTGGATATCTCGGGCAACCACGTCTACGAAAAGACCGCCGCGAAATATAGTTGGTCGGGGTACCTCTATGGTATTAACGCGTATCAGAGTTATAGCAGCGGGGAGGTCAAGATTCATGACAACCAAGTAGATCAGCTCTGGTTTAACAGCAACCCCTATTACTGTGGTATTATAGGTATTTACGCCTACCAGTACCGGACGTCTCACAGCATGGATATATACAATAACATGATCGCGCTCATGGTGGATCATAATAACAACACAGCCCGCGTGTGGGGTATCTACCTGGGGACCAGTTACGATCAGAACAGCACCATAAACGCGTATCACAACAGTGTCTATATTTCCGGTTCGCGCGGAACCGGTGGTTCATCGTATAACCGGTATTCGGCGTGTTATTATGTCTATAACTACATGTACACCGGGACCCCCGGCAAAGTAGTGCTGCGGAATAATGTCGGCGTCAACAACCGTACAGGCGGCGGGGTCTTCCATGCCGCGATCTACTGGTACCAATCCACGTACAGTTCAAACCGGTACCACGGCCCGGACAGCGATTACAACCTGTGGCGTGCCACCGGCGCCAGCGATTGCTACGTTGGTCACAAGGGTTACTACGGCCCCGGCCAGGGCACGAATTACGCGACTCTCGCGGACTGGCAGTCTGGTACGGGTCTGGACGCGGCCTCGCGCGACGGCGACCCGAACTTCATCGGCGGCAGCAACCCGTACGACCTGCACATCAAGCCCTGCCCGTCGAGTACGTGGGTGGAAAGCGGCGGCACGACCGGTCTCGGAGTGGGTGACGACATCGACGGGGACATCCGGTACGGGTATCCCGGTTACAGCGGCGCCGGCACCGCTCCTGA
>JALUUP010000469.1 GCA_027021285.1 Bacteroidota bacterium
GGTTTGGGTAATTCTGCCCAAGGACAAAGGAGCCCGTCTCTCCGATGCTTCGTCCTTCGACACCCGTGGACACTCTGCGTGTCTTGAATATCCCGCTTCCGTCCGTCCCCGCGAAGAGAAATCCATCCGGATGAAGGACCAGGGATTGAATGATAGTGTTGTACAACCCGTTGTTATAATACTGCCACTGTTTTTTATCCGCATCCAGATATGCAACCCCACCACTCTGACCCGCTATCAAGGTCCCATCACCTGAGAGAACGATGGAAAAAACCGGTCCGGATTTCAAATTGTACGTCAAATTCACCCAGGAATCACCATGATCGGTTGACTGCAGAAGTTTTCCGAATCCGCCTGCATATATTCCACGCTGAGAATCATAGAGTAATGCGTAGACCCATGACCCCACCTCTTTTCCCACTTGCGTCCACGTGTTTCCGTTATCGGATGACCGGAAGAGACCGTCGCCATTTGTCCCGGCAAAAAGATATCCTGCAGCATCATAAACAAGAGATTTTACGTACTCGGTTGTCATACCGGAAGCGATTCTTACCCAGGATGCACCGTTATCAGTGGACCTGAATATCTTGCCATTCCTACCTCCGGCAAAGATATGTCCCTGGTCCGTAACGCAAATTGAATACAATTGACTATAAGCTATCCCGGCTGTATCCGGCTGCCACGTCCGTCCCTTGTCCGTCGAATGGAAAACCCCTGCGTACGAAACAGCCCACAAGACATCGTTTTTTCCATGAGCAAAACTGTTCATTATATCTCCCGAAACAACCTGCCAACTATCACCCCTGTCCGTTGATATCGCAGTACCAAAGAATCTCCCCCCGGCCAGGACGTCGCCGTTCGAATTGATCGTCATCGCAACTACCATGGTGTTGGTCAGGCCGGTGCTTGTTCTCGACCACGTGGCGCCTTTATCCGTCGAAAAGTAAATACCATCTCCTTGGATACCGATAAAAATCCCGGTCGTATTTTCCGTGATCGATCCGATTGGAAGAAGGCTGGGGTTGGCGTAAACTTCGGTCCATGTATCACCTTTGTCAGTCGATTTATACACCTTGCCTTTTCTGTGTGTCCCCGCATACAGGCTGCCGTCATTTGCCTTCATAATCACTTCAAGCCACACATCCTTCAGACCGTTATTCTTCAACGCCCACGAAGTCCCGTGGTCCGTAGATACCAGTGCTCCCGTTGTCGATGCCGCGAACACCTCACCAACATTGCCGATTATAATGTCATTGACTTCCTGCCCCAACACAGTAGAATCCGGTAAAAACCAGGAATCACCGTTATCCGTAGAACAGAGCACCGCGCTGCGCGTCCCGATGTACAATTTGCCGTTCTCATCGATGGCCATCGTATTGATCTGTTGCCGGTCAAGTCCGTTTCTCAGCGTATCCCAGGACTGTCCGCCATTGGTGGTGCGGAACATGCCGTTCCAGCCTCCGGCAAAGATATGGCCGCTGGCGTTGACAACCGTTCCGAAAACGGTTGGGCTCCCCGGCAGCCCCACGGAGTTCCACGTCGCTCCGTTATCCGTCGATTTTAGTAGAGTGTACCACGTACCCGCGTACATGTCTCCGCTGGAAGTAATATTGAAGCATCCTACCGATTGATTCACGAGGCTCAAGTAACGCCATTGTGAACCCGAGGGATCGCTGGTGAAAATCCCCCCCCTTTCCGTTCCCGCATAGAGATTCCCCCTGGAATCAGTAGCCATGGCGAATATCCTGCCGGAATACGGTCCGTTTGTCGGTTGCCACACCGGCTGTGATACAACTGAAGTCGAGGCAAGAAGTACGCCGAACAAAATGACCGCTGCTGTGATAACAAACTTGTACCCTTTGGATTTCATTTGCACGCTCTCCTGGATTAATTATTATGCCACTTTCAAAAGTACCACGTAAATTAAACGATGCATATCAATCTTACATGCACAAAGATGCTGATATGATTGAAAAATCACAATAACTTATTAAACCTGGACGGTTATCGTCTCTTTACTGATGCAACGATTGGTAACCCAAGCCTGCGTTTTCATGGGAGACAAAACGACGCCAAATATATGTATGACTGATTTGTGTGGCATTATCCATAACGAAGATGGTCCAAGAGCAACACGTCTGACGCCGAATAATTTGGCCGCAACAGGATTCTCGATCACACGGTATCACAATTATGGTTGAATTTCTTCTCCGCAAATCGTAGCGTGTACATGTCGTGAAGAGAACATTATGCTCCATAGCGCAGACAACAAACAAACACTTATTCGCACATGCGATCATTGTTGCCCTTGCCTGTGGATTATTGGCTCCCGAACTCGCGTTCGCCCAATCCTACCCCAACAGTCCCGTGTTCCGGAATTACCATCCCCCTGTCCAATACCCGGTGTATCCCTCGCTCATCCACCAAAAGAACTGGGACGATTTCACGCTGGTGAAGAAAGCAAACGCGGGGGATCCCGTCGCGCAACAGGAGCTCGGTCTGCGATACCTGTCGGGTCGGCGATTCACAGCCGATACAGTCAAAGCGGCGTACTGGTTGAAGAAAGCAGCCGAGCAAGGATTGCCGACGGCGAGATACAATTACGGCCTCATGCTGAACAACGGGTGGGGTGTCGCGTGGGATCCCTTCATGGCTTTCACGCAGTTCCTTGCGGCGGCTCGGAAGAATATTCCCGAGGCCCAGTTTGTCCTGGGGTTGACATACGCGGAAAATCTCGTCGTTCCTCGGAACCGAACCAAAACGTACCAATGGCTGAAACGCGCCGCTGATGCCGGCTTCGCGCCCGCCGCGGAGGCATTGCGCGACTTCATCCGCGAGGGTCGTGTTTCAGCATCCGATTCCACCACGGACGCTTCACCGGGCGAACCGGTTTCTCCCGGCAACCGAGACGGTGCTGATACCACGCGAAACTGGACACCGATCTTCCTCGATTTCGAAACGAGAACTGCTCCGCCCGACCTCGACGACAGCACGCTGTTTCTGAGAGCGATGGCTACAAGCAATATTCCGTCAGAGGATTCTTCCGCGCTGGTGTCGTATTTCCGGCGAGGCGCCGTGGCCGATACAGCTTCGATCCGCTCGCTCATGTGGGCGGCCGACATCGGCAATCCCGACGCCGTTCTCCTCCGTGGAAGGAGTTATGAATCCGGCGTGTTGCTGGCACGCAATCCAACTTTGGCGGCGGTGGAATATATTCGCGCGTTCCACCTTGGGGTTCCCGCATCCTTCAACCTTCTCGCCCACCTTATCAACAGAAAAGGATTCTTCGAGCAAATAAAAAACCGCGCTCTTGTCGGCGACGCGGTTTCACAGTTCATCCTCTCAAGCCTGGTATCGCTCAGGCTTTACGGAGGACTCTCGAACGAGCAAGCCTTGAATCTCCTCGAGTCCGCCTCCGCAGCGGGTTACGTTCAGGCCATCATCCATGCGGGTCTTAATTATTTCACCGGACGCCTCGTGGAAAAAGATGCACGCAAGGCTCTCGCCCTCTGGCGAAAAGCGGCGGCGATGGGAGACCCCGAAGCAAAAGTGCGAACGGCGGCGGCTATTATTCTCGGTAATTCCCGTTCTGACAACTTCAGCACGGAGATCGCGTTTCTCCGTTTCGCGGCGTCGTACGGTTCCACCATGGCCGAAACGGCGTTAGCCTATTGCTATGAAACCGGAAAAGGCGTAAGAAAGAATCTTGGCGAAGCTGTCCGGCGTTACCGCCTGGCAGCCATGCGCGGCAGTCCGCAGGCCT
Source organism: Bacteroidota bacterium (assembly GCA_027021285.1). Lineage (GTDB taxonomy): Bacteria > Bacteroidota > Ignavibacteria > SZUA-365 > JAADGX01 > JAADGX01. The sequence goes on from JALUUP010000469.1 coordinate 3,764, forward strand.
ATTCTGCACTCAGACGATTGTACGATCAACTCCGCCCTCCGAACAAGGAGTTCCGGGTCATACACCGTTGAACCGTCGGCATCATGCCACGCCCATTTCTCACTGTACTTCGAACTTCACGACCTGCCGGACTTCCTTCTCGCGGAGCATGCCGAAGCTTGTTTTCACTTGATTAGAAAAAACCACGCGCACACGGAACGACATCCGCGATCCGCTATAATGCTGAACTTCCACCCGGTACGTTCCTTTCTTGACCGGGCCGGCAGCGTAAATATTCTCAACGGCTTTTCCCGGCTCTTTCATCCAGTCTGTTTCAAACCGCAGCGCGCTGTCCGGCGATACCAACCTGTCCCAATACAGGTGAAGATTCCCCGGGCCGTACAGGTGAAGATCGAGGTCCGCGACCTCCCGGTCGGTGTTCATCCAGGTAAGTGTAACTTGTAAATCACCCGTTCCAAGAAGTGTTCGCGGCATCGGCCAACTGGAAGGGACCGCGTCTCGCCAGCCGCTGCACTGTGAGACATCCAGAACAGCCCACCCTTTCTCGCTCGCAAGACCCCAATCCGTGACGGGCCGGGCAATCCGGAATTGTACGGGCGCCAGGCAAGTTTCGATTGCAGGCAGGCCGGATACGCCGTATGCTTTCATCCTGGAAAGCCGTATCGAGTAATCACCCTGGGGGAGCCTTGCATGAAATGCCGTCCCGGTGTCGGCCATGGAACACCCGGCAACCTGTCCATCGAGACGGCACACATCCGGCCTGTAGAAATCGCGGGGATGCGCCGACTCGACGGTTAGAGCGTAATGATATCCCGGCTTACCTTTCACCTCGATTCCGCCAGGAGCCAGTCCCGGTTTCGCCTCGCCTTGCTGTGCCGACATCTTCGCAACTGCGTATATCCCCAGTTCCAGAACGTCCACTCCCAGTACACGTCGCCTTCTATCGAGATAAGATACCGGGACGGCGCGCCATTGTTCGATCATCCGGTCATAATGAAGCGCCTGGAATTCATCGGGCCCCGCCTCGTCGGGGTACGGCAACAGAATACGGAGAGGCCACCGGAATGCGCCACTCTCCGGCCCAAACTGGACGACTTCACCTGCAAGTTCCGCGTCGCCGGGCAAGTCCCCTGGAAGTTCCACGGGGTGTTCAATCGAGAAAACGATTTCAGCAGCGGAACCATCCGGTCTGACGGGAACCACGCCCGCGAGAACTTCAATCCCGTAACCGGACGACGTCTTCGCCTTTCCACTGGAAAAAGAAGATACGCGCAGCACGGCGGACTCGAAGGCAGTTGGCGCTACGGGATTGTCCTCATCTGAAAAACACCCGAGCAGTACAGAGAGAATGAGCGTGGCGGACAAGAATGGCCACGGGAAGGATGTTCGTCTCCACCGGCATATCCTGAAACTGATCGAACCCCGGTGAGAAATCCCGAACACGGCCAGAAAAATTGTGTCTGTGTTACTCTCTTTCTACAGTTACCTGATTTTCGACACCGTAACGGTACGTGCGTCCCCCGGTGAAACAACCTGCACGAAGTACACCCCCGCCGGTACCGGCTTCCCGTCATCGTCCCTGCCGTCCCAACGGAATACGTACGAACCCGACGATCCCGATTTTAACGCGAATGTCCTGACCACATGTCCCAGGGCATCGTAAATGCGCAAATGCACAAGGAGTTCCTCACTGCTTGCGGGAACCTGGATCCCCACCAAAGTGGTCCCGGAAAACGGGTTCGGGTAGGGGCCGATGATTTCCACGCTGCCCGGTACGAACCCGCCGCGTGGGACATCATCGATTCCGGTAATCAGCATCCTGCCTGGTGAACGTTTACTTCCGTTTTTATCAGCCAGGTAGATGTTGACCCAATCGGGTTTCGATGCCAGGCCCTTTTCAAAATAGGAAGGCCATTCCTCGTCCGTCAGGCGCTTAAAGTTTTCTGAAATGAATTCATAATACCCATACGCCGGCCCCGTGTATGCCATGAAACCGCCACCGGGCGCGGGCATCACATACACGCCCAGGTTAATCTCGCCGGTGCCGACATGAAGGACGCGTCCGACCGGAGCGCCGCCGTAATCCGTGGGCTGGGTATGAACATCCGCCACCACGAAATTCTTTTCTTCGGGTCCTTCGCCATAGATGATTTTCGTGAACCATCCATCATACGTCACCCCGCAAATCGGACGCTCGAACAAGACCTGCCGAAGAAAGTTCATCTCCCGGTCGGTAAGGTCTTTTCCGCTTCTTTCCTTATCCGCTATGTCCCTGAGCCGAAGCATGTTCACAGAAAGCGTATCGAAATAGGAGATCATGCCTCTGACGCGATGACCCGGAAAACGCTTGAAAAGCTCGGCATACAACGCACGCGCCCTTTGCCCGACGTCAGCGATAGCCTGGAAAAATTCCGGGAACGGTTCGAGATATACCGCCGGGTACGAACACGACGAGCCGCTGGTATAGGACTGCTTGCCGTACAGAAGGTTGTCGTGACGCAATTCCGTCCACGACCCCAACTGGGTATTCATTTTCTGCTGCCAGTATGCGGCTGTCTGCATTGTCGGAGGCAGATCGTTTATGTCCGCCGGGACGTTCAGCATTCTGACGGCGTTGAGCCACGCAGTGTACACGGATGCGTTCCAAAATTCCGCCTCGTAGGAATCGACAAGGTAACGCAAGGCTGCAAGGTTCAGCGCGTAGTGGTACCGCCGAAGTTCCGTCTGAAGCAGTTGTGCGGCGGCGTTATTCCCCAACGCGAAAAGTACGTCGAGCGTGGAAGGCATCGGACGCCATACCTTCTTTCCGTCTTTGAGGATCCGGTCGTACACCACGTTGCCCATGATGTAGGAGTCGATGATGAACCTCTGTCCCATGAGCATGAATACGGACGGGGGTTTCACCTGTACGGGCGAGAGGGGGTTTGAAATGAGTATC
>JALUUP010000470.1 GCA_027021285.1 Bacteroidota bacterium
AGGTGACGCGGAGTGATCGTTCGAGACGTCAGGCCGGGCAGCATCGCCGGGGAAGCGGGTTTGAAAGCGGGTGACATCGTCCTGGAAATCAACGGTTTCAGGATGTTCGACGCGCTCGATTACCGGTTTTACGGCGGCGATGATTTTATCACCTTCCTGGTGCGGCGGGGCGGGGAAACCCTCTTGTTCGAAATCGAAAAAGAGCCGGGCGAGGACGCGGGCCTCGTGTTCGACGAGGTCAAGCTGGGCAAATGCGGAAACGATTGCGTGTTCTGCTTCGTCGATCAAAACCCGCCGGGATTGCGGGAGCCGCTGTATTTCCGTGACGGCGACTACCGGTTCTCGTTCATGTACGGCAATTTCGTGACGCTCACCAACGTCGGTCCGAAGGCCCTGGAGCGGATCATCCGCCTCCGCATGTCTCCCATGTACGTGTCCGTCCACGCGACCGACGTTCCCACCCGCATGAGACTCATGGGACTGCGGAAGGACGACCGTCTTCTCGACAAGCTGCAGAAGCTGCACGACGGGGGAATCGACATGCACACCCAGGTGGTGTTGTGCCCCGGATGGAACGACGGCGCGGTGCTGGAAAAGACGGTGGACGACTTGTGGCTGCTGCGCGATCACGTCGTTTCGCTTGCCGTGGTGCCGGTGGGTGTTACTCGACATCGCCGGGGGTTGCCCCGTCTCGAGCCGGTGACGCCCGCCTACGCGCGGGCCTTGATCGATCGTGTCGAGTGGTGGCAGGAAACGCGCTTCCGTCCCGGGAAGGGGACGAACTGGATGTATCCTTCCGACGAGTTCTACCTGCTGGCGGGACGGGAGCTCCCCGGGGCGGAATTCTACGACGATTTTCCGCAGGTCGAGAACGGTGTCGGTCTCTCTCGGCAGTTCCTCGACGCGTTCATGGAGGAGGAAAGGGATTTCCCGGACGGGCTTCGCGCGCCTCGCAGGCTCATTCTCGCAACGGGCGCGCTCGCCTTCCCGTTCATGAAAGAAGTCGTGGCCCACCGTTTGTCCGCGATCCGCAACCTTGAGGTGACGCTGGTCCCGGTTGAAAACACGCTCTTCGGCAAGACCGTCACCGTCTCCGGTTTGCTGTCCGGGGCGTGTTTCGCGGAAGGGTTGCGGAGCCATGCGGCGGGCGACCTCCTGCTCCTGCCGCCCGACTGCGTGAACACGGACGGCGTTTTCCTGGATGACCGCGACCCGGACTGGCTTTCGCGCAAACTCGGCGTCCGCGCGATGGTATTCAGGGGAAGCTGGACAGAAGCGCTGGAGCGCCTGGGCGCATGAGCGTACGGGCGTTGAAATGGGGGCAAAAGCTGGATTTGAAAATTGGAATTTGGAATTTCTCTCTTCTTGATGACGGGTTGAACGTTATAACGTTTGAACGTTCAAACGTTCCAACGTTTTCCTTCCGTCTTCGGTTGGGCTACGGCGGACAAGTCTTGGTTGATAATCAAACCGCAGAGAGCGCAAAGATGTTACGCAAAGAACGCAGAGGGTGTGGATTTGAGACAAGGAGACTGGGAGACAAGGGGACAAGGGGAGAACGATTTCCACTGCGATCTCCGTACCTCTGCGTGAGAAGATTAAGATTATGATCAAGGAGAATGGGTGATTTTGGATTTTACGCTCCGTGATTGGGTCTGCATCCCATCGAGGGCGCAGATGATGGATGGATATGAACGTTCCAACGTTTTAACGTTCCAACGTTCAAACGCTTTCATGGTACCGCGGGCTCGCGTGTTATGGCAGCGCAAGCGTCGTCCGCGGTCTGGTTTTCCTTCGGGTGCACGATTCCGGTATTGCCTGGGAAGATCAAAGCCGGTAGTTTTATGCATGATCGTTTTGAAATTGATTTTTTCGAATACATGAGAATTATCCTGCTCGCAACGCTCATCTGTTTGGCTGGAACGGTATCGTCGCAGCCGATGGATGGAGAGCGCCGGTCTTTTTCCGGAAAGTGGCTGAACGCCTACGAAGCGACCGCTCCCGGCGATGTTGCCGCGACGCAAACCGATGGAAGGGAGAAATCCGGATTCCTGGGCGTCGTCTATTCGTCCTTGCTGCCGGGGATGGGCGAGCTGTACGCGGGACGTTTCGACCGCGGTTTGTACAACCTGGTGACCGATCTTGTTCTGTGGGGTGGTTTCGCGGGGTTCAATATCACCGCGGGATGGGTACGCGACAATGCCCGGACGTTTGCCGCGCAAAAGGCGGGCGTTTTACTGGACGGAAAGGATGACGAGTATTTCGTCAACATCGGTAATTACCGGAGTATCAGGGAGTACAATGAACAGAAACTCTTGGAACGACAGTTGAACCGGCTTTACGATGAATCGCCGGAAGCGGGGCTCGCCTGGAACTGGGACAGCGAAGAAGACATGCGGGAGTACAGGGATTCCCGTCTCAAGAGCGAAGATTTGTACACGTACGCACAAATTACTGTACTGGGCCTGGTTCTCAACCGTATCTGGTCTGCCGTGCAGGCTGCGATCTTTGTCCGGGATTACAACGAATCGCTTTCGCCGAAAACAGCCGGTTTTTCGGTCCATCCACGCTTGCTTTCGTCACGCCGGGGAATCGACGGTTTTGGCATTACGTTTTTTTCCTGGTTTTAACAAAAAAATGTTTCGGGAATTGAAACATTTACTTTTATGTTCGTAAGATGACCCTGGGTCATTTATCGACCGGGCAGTATGATTTCTGAAATGACCTGTATTGTTAACTGATGTTTTAAATGCATGACTGAACAACTGACAAGAAAAGAGCGGGAGCGGTTACGGCACCGACAGGAAATACTGGCGGCGGCGCGAAAGGTTTTCGCAATGCGCGGTTTCAAGGATGCAACGATTGATGAAATCGCCGAAAAAGCGGAATTCGGCAAGGCGACCTTGTATCATTACTTTTCCACCAAGGAAGAGATGTTCCAGGAGGTCATGCAGGATGGGTTCGCGCAAATGGTGGAGCTCACACGGAAGGAGTTGGACCGGGAAGGAACGACGCGGAAACTCCTGCTCAATTTTGGCGAGAGCTTTCTCCGGCACCTGTATGAAAACGCGGACTTGTTTTCGCTGTACATGCGGGAAATGACAAAGGTGCAGTCCCGCGATTGCTGGCATATCGGGTTGCGGGATTCCGTCCGGAAGCTGGCAAACGTGTTGGAACGCAGTCTCGACCTGCGAGAGAAAAAGGAACGAGCGGAAATGATCGCGTTTCTATTCATCCACACGGTGCTGGGGATTTTTCATTTCAATTTCATTCGGCATTGCGGCGAGAGCCAGGATGCCGAAACACCGCTTGTCTTCGCGGGCGACGAACGGATGGAAGAGGAAATCGGCGAAGCTGTGCATCTCCTGGAGACCATTTTTGTCCGCGGTCTCGATAGACTTCTTGTTGAATCCAAGGATACTGAAACCCAGGACTAACGTATGACGAAAAAACTCGTTTTCACGGTTACCGTATTGTCTCTTGTACTGTTAGCGCGGGTTGTTATGGCACAGGCCCCCGAGCGTCTGAAAGTCACACTCCAGGACGCGGTGCGGATCGGACTCCAGAACAACAACGAATTGGCGGCTGCGCGCTATGAAGTTCAGAAAGCGGACGCGAAGGTGAACGAGGCGATCGGAAACGCTCTTCCCACCGTCGACTTGAGCGGCAGGTACGCGCGGGCTCTCAAGAAACCGGTCTTTTTCCTTCCGGATTTCCAGAACCCCGGCAGCGGGCGCATCGTTCCCATCGAGGTTGGGTCCACGCACTCGTTCGACTTTTCGCTGACGGCATCCCAGATACTCTTCAACTCCGCCGTGTTTACGGGGATCGGGACAGCCGAAATCTACTCGAGGGCGGCGCGTGAAGTGTACAAGGCAAAAGAAATCCAGACAATCGCCAACATCCGCAAAGCCTTTTACGGGGTGTTGATGGCGTCGGAAGTGCACAAGATGATGGAGGAAAACCTGTCCAACGCGAAAGAGAACCTCCATAACGTTGAAGTATTGGGCAAACAGGGCCTGGTGTCGGAATACGACGAAGTGCGGGCCTCGGTGGCGGTGGGGAACCTGCGGCCGCTCGTGATCCAGGCGGAGAATAACTACAAGTCGGCGTTGAACGCGCTGAAAATCGTCATGGGGCTTCCTGTGGATACGGAACTGGAAATCGACGGGAGCCTGGAATTCCACCCCATTGACGATGAATTACTGGAGCAGGCTTCGGATCTGGTGATGGAGACCAACTACAACCTTCGCGCCCTTCGCTTGCAACGCGACGTGAACGACGAAATGATCGCTATCGAGCGCTCCGACTACCTGCCCACGATCGCTGCTTTCGGGAACTACCAGTACCAGGCGGCGAAGAACGATCTCAATCTCACGTCATCGGACTTTGTGGCGAGTTCGCTGGTCGGCGTCACGCTTTCGATGAACCTTTTCAAGGGTCTGCAGACCAACGCCCGCATCGAGGAAGCGGAATTGGAATTACGCAAGACCAATGAGGTCATCGCCGGAACGGAAAAGGGTCTCAAGACGAGTGCGAAGACGATCGTCATGCGGATCAAGGAAGCGCGGGTGCGTATCGAGGCTCAGCAAAAAACGGTCGAACAGGCGGAACGCGGCTACCGTATCGCCACCGTTCGATTCAAGAGCGGCAGCGGGACGCAGCTCGAAGTGAACGACGCCCAGCTCGCGCTGACGCAGGCAAAGGTGAACCGCATCCAGGCGATGTATGATTACCTGGTCGCAGCGGCGGAGTTGGACGAGATCACCGGCAGGATCCCGGATTTTGCCAGAGAATTTATCGAGTAACGAACAGTATTCAGGATAAACGAGACAAGTCATGAAAAACGCAACAATCATTATTGGGACGCTGGTCGTAATGGCGGCGAGCCTTGTCGTATCGTCGTGCGGGAATTCCAACGCGGAAACCGATGAGAATGCCGCGGAAAAAAAGCAGGCGCAGCCCATCGCGGTAAAAGTCACGGAGCTGCAGCCCGCCCCGTACGGAAAGGAATTCGTTGTCATGGGCATCGCCAAGGCCTACGAGGACATCATGCTTTCTCCAGAGGAAGGCGGCGTGGTCAAGGAGTGGAAATACGCAAAAGGCGCGTACGTTCCGAAAAACGCCGTAGTGGTGGTTCTCAAGGATGAGCTGTTGAAAGCGGGATACGAAGCGGCCCTGGCGCAGTTCAAGATGGCTGAATTGAACTACCAGAAGCAGAAGAAAGTCTATGAAGAACAGGCGATCAGTGAACTCCAGTTCAAGGACGCGCAATACAATTACGAGTCGGCCAAGGCGGCCATGGAGCTGGCGAAGGCAAGGTTGGAGCGGACACGCCTCCGCGCGCCCGTGGCGGGCTACCTTGACCAGCGGATGGCGGATCCCGGAGAAATGGCTCCCCCCGGCGTCCCCTTGGCCCGTATCGTCGATGCCAGTCGTTTGCGTGTCCAGGGAGAAGTGCCGGAACACTACGCGCCCGAGGTGAGGCTTGGTACACCGGTGCGCCTGGTGTTCGACGCGCTGCCTGGCGATACGATCTCCGGACGGATCTCTTACGTGGGCGCGTCGGTTTCTTCCAGCAACCGCGCCCTTCCCGTGGAAGTGATTATCCCGAACCCGTCGAAAAAAATCAAGCCGGAAATGGTCGGCAAAATGATTGTCAGGATCAGCGGGACGCGCAAGGCCCTGCTTGTCCCACAGCATGTCTTGCAGCAGGTTGACACCGATCGTCTCGTCGTTTACGTGGAGGAAAACGGTGTCGCGCGCGAGCGCCGCGTCACGACGGGCAGTCGAAACGGCAACACGGTGGAAATTCTTTCCGGGTTGCGCCCCGGTGATCGGGTTATCGTCCAGGGATACCAGGACCTCGTGGACGGCCAGCCGGTGGAAGTGGTGCAGTACTAATCAACAAGGAATTCAAATCAGCCGCCTTGCACCGGTAACGTCGTGGCGAGCGTATTGAGGACGGGGGACGCCCGCGCAATCCGGCTGATTCCAATCACGTGAGCATAGCCTATGAGAATTTGGGAAAAAGCAATTGACAACAGGGTGGCGGTATACCTGTTCATGGTGATGATCATTCTCGTCGGTGGCAGGGAGTATCTTTCCCTGCCCCGTGAAGCCGCGCCGGACATCACGATTCCGCTTGTCATCGTCTCCACGCCGTATATCGGTGTTTCGGCGACCGACATCGAAGGGCTCGTGACCAAGCCGCTTGAACAGAGTTTCCGTTCACTGAAAGACGTCAAGGAGATCCGTTCATCCTCGAAGGAAGGGCTCTCGACGGTGCAGGTGGAATTCAATACCGGCATCGATATCGACGACGCCGTGCGGCGGGTGCGCGACAAGGTGAACTCCACTCTTCCGGAGCTGCCGCAGGACATTCTCGATCCCGTCGTATCTGAAATCAACTTCAGCGAATTTCCCATCATGTTCATCAACGTGGGCGGCGAAGTGGGCAACGCACGCTTGCGGAAAATCGCGGAGGATTTGCAGGACAAGATCGAAACGGTCCCGGGCGTCTTGCGGGTGGACGTGAACGGCGGCCTGAAACCGGAGGTGCAGATCAACTGCGACGTGAACCGTTTGAATGCGTACAACATTGGTTTCAGCGACATCATCGACAAGATCAAGAGCGAAAACCTCACGATCCCCGGCGGGGTCATCGACAACGGGAAGATGAAT
>JALUUP010000471.1 GCA_027021285.1 Bacteroidota bacterium
GCGCCGCCGCCCGCGGGTCTTCGCTCAACCATGAATCCAAACGGCGCGGGTTTGAAGGACGTCGTCCAGGAAATCTCCGCCATGCCGGACCCAATCCAGGCGGCTCTCAGGTTGAGCACCGGCATGGGTGAAGGCGAGATGATAAACGGCGCGGCCATCGCCCAGGTCCCCGAGACATCCGTGATACCCGTGATCGTGACGCTGCTGTGCAAAGAAGTCGCAAAACTCGATACCGGCGTCCACCGCCCTCCCGGGTTTTCCTGCCGCCATCCCCGCAGGGCGTCGGTATCCATCACGCGCATCAACGCGAGATCGTTAATCGTGTAGTAGAGTCGGACGTCCACGTCGGGATCGGGTTCCGTCGTTGCGAAGGTGTAGTAGCGCGCCGGGTACCGCATCCGCCGGATGCCGTACGGCAGTTGACAGGGGTGAAGCGTCACCGTGAAGCTTTCCAGCGGGCCGCTGTTGCTTTTGACCGCGGCGATTATATGCCCGTACCGATTGGTGAACAAGGTAAACCCGGCGGTGTCCACGGACCGGGTGACGGTTACAGGCGTCGCGGGAACCGGCTCGATCTCGACCCTGACGGTGAACGTAAACGGTGAATTTTCGGCCGGCACGTTCGTGACGCTGTCGTACGCGCTGATCGTGATGAACCGGAAATGCACGCCCGTCGCAAGTCCCTCCCCGTTGACGAGAAACTGGAGATCCTCGCCTTCCACACCCACGGGATTCAGAATGGTAACAACCGAGATCGCGGCGTTGCCGTCGCTGGAAACAGCGTTCCACTGCATCCGCGCGACGTTGACACCGGCGTTCGCGTTGTCCACGGTGAACCTCTTTGTGTACAAGCGGTTCGATTTCGAATCACGGCATCCGAACTTGACGAGGGAATATTCCTCTTCGATCGCTATTCGCGGCGGGTAATAGACCCCGGTTACCGTGACGGCGGCGGCGTTGTTGAACGGCGCCGGGTCGGCGTAATCAGAAGAGACAATCGCCCAATTCGTCACCGGGGCGCCGTTGGGAATGATGGAATTCACCCGCACGGAGTACGTGAATACCGCGGTGTCTCCCATGGCGAAACTGGTATCCGTGCACCGTATTGCGCCCGTTTCGCCAACGGCGGGCGTCACGCATGTCCAGCCGGCGGGAGCGCTTAACGACTCGAACGTCACAAGGGCAGACAGGCTGTCCGCGACCTCCACGTTCGCCGCGTCCACCGGACCGTTGTTTACAACGCGAATGGTGTACTCCAGTATGTCCCCAGCCAAGATGGAGTCTTTTGACGATGACTTGTTCAGGGCGAGATCCGACACGTCGTGGATGATCATCGTCGTATCCACGGAGAAATTGTTGAGCGGGTAGAGATCGGGCTGGTCCGCGACGACGTCAGCGTATTGTGCTATCGTATCTCCGACCGGTGCTTTCACGAACACTTCCAGCAGGATCGTTGCCGACTGTCCCGGAGAGATCGACCCCAGGTCGCAGACAACCTTTCCCGTGTCGCCTATCGCTGGATGGACGGCGGAGCCCTGGCTTTGCTGGAGGGACAAGAACGTCGTCCCTACCGGAACGTCCTGTTCCAATCGAACATTCGTCGCAGCGACGGGACCGGAATTGGTAACCGTGATCGTCGTCGTCATCGGCCAGGAGGTCGCGGCAAATTCAGGCGCAGCAATCGTAACGGCCACGTCGGCCGGCATTCCCCCTCCATACGTTTCGCCGTTCTTGCTGATCGACAGCAGGTAATCGCCGAAGCCGGTTGAATCTGTTTTCGCGGTTCCTATGAAAACTTTTGCGTAATAGATACCGGTTTGTTCTGCGCGATAGACCAACCCTTCAGCGGGCGAGTAGGGGATAACGGCATTGAGACCCGAAGAATCACTGGCGTTCGAAGCGCCTGCCCCGTCGTCATTTACCGTCATGAGCTCATTTCCCTGGTCATCGAGCAGGGAAAGTGCAGCATCGATTGGAGTGTTATCCCTCAGGGGGTTCGCGTCCAGGCTGAGAAAGAGCAAATCCCCTTTCCGTGCAATGAAACCATATACATCCACGTCCCGTGAAGGCGGCGGTCCGGACAGGCTGCCGGAAAAATAGTTGTTGCTTGCATGCGTCCGTACCGACAAGGAGTCGTTCGGCTCCGTTTCCACGGTCGCGCTGTCGATCGGCGGTTGAACAAGCGCGTATAACCGGTACGGCTCGGAAACGTCACCAATCGAGTACTGGCTGACACGGAGAAATACGGAATCCGCGGGAAGAACAGCGCCTGCAATATTTGCGGAAGTGGCTCCGAAAGGGGAATCATTATCGGCATCATCGTACTCGAGCACATCCGTACTGGTCGTAATCCTGAGATCGAAATCCGGGGAGCTTCCGGCGACTCCATCAACGAGAGCAAATATCCTCGAGCCGTCGGGATGCGTTCCGTTGGAATAATAATCCACGTCGCGGTTGGGGATAATCGAGCCTTCTATCTCCCCGTCCCAGGTGTTGGCGGAAGCGGTGGCATTGTTCGGTTCCGATTCACGCTCGCACCGGTTTACTTCTATGACGAAATCGCTGCCTTCGCCGAACCGGTGACTGTCCACGTAAATGTAAATCGTTTGTTCGCCAAGAAGGGGAAGACAAAAAATCTCCTCCGCGCTGCTCGATATCGAACGGTTTGCCGCTCCGATAACATCCTGGATTAACACGGGATACGGCCCGGACGGACAGGAAGAAGAAGCGTACAGGACGAGGTTATCGACAGCGGTGTGACCCGTGACTCGTATGGAATACGTGTCCGTCGTCGGGGCGGTGAAGACGTACGCGACGTCCCGGCCCAGGGCGGTGGAGCGACGCTGTCCCGTACCTTCAAATCCCACGAAACCGGTCAACCGGTAATTGTTTTGCGCAAATTTCGTTGTTCCATGCAAGGGAACGTTCAGCTCCAGCGGCAAAGCGGCAGCGCACGTATCGTTCGCGGGAGGGAATTCCCTGTCCACCGCCAGTTGCAACGCCGTTTTCCCGGGATATGGCCGCGTCGAGCCATACTGCCATATCACCACGTAGTACGTGGTGTCTTTCAGAAGAAACGCCGTTACTTCGGCAAGTAAAGATCCCGGTCCACACCCATCGTCGCTACACGCTCCTTGCAGCCTCGTAAACGTACCCGAGCACCCTCCACTCGAAGTATATATGGCCATGACATCATCTTCGACCGTTGTTCCAGGAGCCCGGTCCGTACATGTCGAAAACGTATATATGCCGGAATCGGCCGGTGTGAATGAATACCAGACACTGCGCGATACGAACGTCTGGCAGTCCGGGATTGGAGGATCACCGGCGGTCGTGGCCTCGCTGATATCAGAAATTACCGGCGCCAGGTAAGGAAAGGGACCCGCGGCGGGAATAACTTCGGCGCCCGAGCATTGATCATTGGAAGGAACGGCTAGAAGGTTGTTCTGAGCGTGACGGTCACGGCTCTGCCGTTCAATCCTTATCCCGTTGTTCTCCTTTGAGTCAGGGACTCGATTTCCCCGGTTCCCAGTTGAGAGTTGCCCTTGCGCTGCAGTTACGACAACACAACCCAGGGCAATAAGCTGAAAAACCCTTGAAAGAATGTTCATTTCGAGACGTGCTTCTATACCGAATCTAAGTTTTTTTCACTTGTGTACTTCTCAAAAAACGCGATTCTATATCAAAGAAAGTCATGGGGAAAACCCATACTTTCGTGTTTTCAGCTCGGCTCTGTTACTACGGATGAACGGTTAGAAAGTATTCAGACGCGGAAACAGATAATAAATAAAAAAAATACCCTCCTTCTCTTACCCCTGCGCGGAGATGACAAGTACGTCATTCTCTTACAGTGGCTGTACACAAGATTAAATACTATATGGGGTTTATAGCACTAACCTATGTGTGTGCATAATATACGACACCGTTCCAGTGATGTCAAGTATCTTTTTTGTTTATTTTCATGCCGCTATATTGTTGGCCCCTGATTATTGTTGGAATGTTTGACTATTCCTTTACACAACTACTATTTTCGACATTTTTTAATTTTTTCTTGAAGGGAAGTATGCCTCCCAGATCGTTGCGGGTTCGTTGTATCGAAACGCGTGTTCGGGAAGGGTCATGCTCTCGAAAAGGCGGTCAAAGTGCCCTCATATTCCTCCCCACAACGGCGGTCGCCACGGGAAAGGTTGTACATCTCGTCCCCGTGCAGTATTATGGAATCAAATTGAACGATGCCTGAGAATTCCATGGTCACGCGATACATTCCCGTCATCCTCGCCATTATTGTCCTCAGCGCGGGATCCCTTTCCGGCCAGGGATCTCGCTGGTACTGGCAAAACCCCTCCCCCACGGGGAGCAACCTCTACGGCGCGCACTTCACAGATCGGTTTCACGGCACCGTCGTGGGTAGCGGCGGGCAAATCCTTTACACCAGCGACGCGGGCGAAACGTGGATCCCACGAAAGAGCGGCACCCAGCGATACTTGTACGACGTTTATTTCACGGATGCGAGAAATGGTGTTGCGATTGGAGGAGGCGGCACACTGTTGCGCACCACCGACGGCGGTGAAACGTGGTCGCAAAAAAACATCCCAACGTTATCCACTCTGAAATCCGTGGATTTCCTTGGGACCCGGATCGGCATGGTTGTGAGTGAACGAGGATCGTTTCTTCGCACATCGGACGGAGGTGAAACGTGGACCACCGTGAAGAATCCAGTATTCAACCCGCTGCGCTGCGTCCGCCTCGTCTCGGACACGCTGGGAATCGCGGTGGGGTTGGTTGGAACGATCCTTCGCTCTACCGATGCTGGAATGACCTGGAACGTGAATCCAAAACCGACATACAACGCGCTGTTCGCAGTCGATTTCCTTGACGCATCCTTTGGCATCGCCACCGGGACACACGGTCTCATCCTGAAAACCACTGACGGCGGCTTCACCTGGGACACAACGTCCACCGGCTTCGCCAACGCTCTCATGGCCGTCAAAATCCTGGACAAGAACCGCGCCGTGGCAGCGGGCGAATTCGGCATGGTCTTCGTCACGACCGACGCGGGCGCGACGTGGGAACCGCGCAGCAGCATGACCGGCATGCACCTCAACAACTTCTCGTTCGTCGGTCCCCGTATCGGTGTGGCCGTGGGAGACCACGGCACGATCATACGCACCATGAACGGCGGCGAGAACTGGTACGCGCGTTCCTCGCTCCTGACGCTCAACCACCTGTACGACGTCGCGTTCACCGATCCGGACTATGGATGGACGGTCGGCGGTGAAGGCATCATCCTGCACACGACCAACGGGGGAGAGCGCTGGACCCGGCAGGAAGCACACACGACAAACGACTTGTACGCCGTGCATTTCCTGGATCGGTCCCTGGGGACCGTCGCCGGAGCGGGCGGAACCATCCTGCGCACGACCGACGGAGGCGAGACGTGGTTCAACCAGTGGACGGGCTGGAAAACCGCGCTCCGGGGTATCTACCTTCTCGATGAAAAAACCGGCTGCGCCGTGGGCGACGTGCTTCTAGGCGACGGACTGGTCCTGTGGACAACGGACGGCGGGGAGCACTGGACGCCGCAGCTCAGCAACGCCCGCGACTATCTCAACAGCGTCGTTCTCCTGGACGAGCGGACGGGAATACTCGTGGGAGACACTATTGTTCGCCGGACCACCGACGCGGGAAAATACTGGGAACCAGTCCTGCTGCCCGTCCCGTCCTCGCACCACGACATCGATTTCGTCGATTCCGATTTCGGTTGGATTGCGGGTGGAGCAGGTTTTATGTTCTTCACGTCGGATGGAGGAAAAAACTGGCGGTTCCAGCACGCCGGCTCCTTTACCATGCAGCGTTTCGTCTCGTTCGCCGACCGGCTCAACGGCATCGCGGGAGGATACTGGGGTGAACTCGCCTATACCACTGACGGCGGGCGAACCTGGCACACGCAGAGAAGCGGAACCGACAATCACCTGCTTGCCGCCGCTTACATCGACCGCGCGAACGCCGTCGTGGTCGGTGAGTTCGGAACCATCCTGCACTCGGTGGAAGGCGGTGTAGTACGAGCGCAACCGCCCGCCCCCATGCCGGGTAGTGTCGTCCTGCATCAGAATTACCCCAACCCCTGCGGACCGGGCAGCGCCTCCCGCAGCGCCATCACGACCATCACGTGGGACATCCCGCCTCCCGCCCTTCAAAACAGGGGCAATCTCCACACCCGGCTCCGGCTTTACACCATCCTTGGAAAGGAACGCGCAACCCTCTGGGAAGGCGACGCCGAACCGGGGAGCTACCGTGTCACGATCGATGTGGGAAGGCTCCCGCGCGCAACGTACCTCCTCCGCCTTCAGGCGGGAAGACAGGTGCAAACAAGGATCATGTCGGTGATGTGAGTCCTGCCCGTGCGAGAACGCCCCGGCAATCACCGCTCTTGCTTTCTACTATCGAATAAGCAGCATCTTGATCTGCCGCGCCCGGTTGCCGACCTGCAGGCGGCAGATGTACACGCCTCCGGGCAACGCTGCGGCGGTGAACGGTATTGTATGCGTTCCCGCCGACGCCGGACCTTCCCACAACACCGCCACACGACGTCCCAGGACGCTGAACACCTCGAGACGCATGTTGTCCGCCTCGGCCGGAAGCGTGAAACGCACGACCGTCTCGGG
>JALUUP010000472.1 GCA_027021285.1 Bacteroidota bacterium
ACCTGAACGATTCGTATAAACCAAATTCTTCCATCCGTTTTCGCGTGCGGGGATGAACGGGAAAGATGAAGCGGGTGTCGTTTTGCAGTTCGGTGAACACCTGAAGGATCTTTTCAAGATTTTCCCGGTTGTCGACGTTGCTCGGACGGTGGATAGTTACGAGGGTGTACCGCCCGGGACTGACGTCGAGTGTACGGAAAATGTCCGACCTGGACGCCTTTTCGCGGTAGTACACGATCGAATCAATCATGACGTCGCCGACCAGATGAACTTTGTTCGCCGGGATACCTTCGTTCCTGAGGTTGACGACGCCGGATTCCTCGGTAACAAAGAGAAAATCGGAAAGGATGTCCGTAACCATCCGGTTGATTTCCTCCGGCATGGTACGGTCGAAACTTCGTAATCCCGCCTCGACATGTGCGACGGGTACGCCCATCTTGGCGCAGGTGACCGAACAGGCGAGAGTCGAGTTCACGTCACCCACCACGATAACAAGATCCGGTCGGAGTTCCGCCAGGACTTTTTCGAACTTTATCATGATGTTGCCGGTTTGTTCTGCATGTGTTCCTGAACCGACGCCAAGATAGATGTCCGGTTCCGGAAGTTCCAGGTCGTCGAAAAAGATCTTGGACATCTTTTCGTCGTAATGCTGCCCCGTGTGAAGGATCTTGTGCGTGATAGAACGGCGATGGTGTTGAAGCTCACGGTGGAGAGGAGCGATCTTCATAAAATTCGGTCTGGCGCCGACAACGGAAAGAAATGTTTTCTTCACTTTTATAGTATAAACAGGTTTAACAATAGAAAGGCTCCTGCAAAAGGAGCCTTTCATTGAGCATGAACGACATCTTCATTATTTCTTGATCATGGACTCGAGTTTTGCGAGGCGACGACGTTGCGCATTGACTTCTTCCTGGATAAAACCCTTAAGTTCCGATTTCTTTTGTTCGAGAAGGTCCATTTGTAGTTGAGCTTCTTCAATATTCTTCGGTGGTTTTGCAAGAAGCATGAAATTCGCTTTACGACCGGCGCCCTTGCGGCGTTTACGCGTACCGGTTCCACGGGGTTTTGTTTTTGGCGGACGTACACCAAGATCATCGATCGTTAAAGGCCGATCAAGATAGATATTGTTTTCTTGTACGTACCGCTGAATTTCCCCCAAAGCTTTTGCGCGGTTCTTATCACCGTCGCGACCACGTAAAACAACATCGGGTATGCTGGAATGTCCCAAAACAAAATAGGTTGGCATTGTTCTATCCGCTTATTTAGTGAAACATTTTAGTTACAGCTCTTTTTAAAGTTAATACGCTTTTTGTGAATAATGCAAGTAGCCATGTCCAAAAAGAGAACTTTTTGTCGGTATTTTCTTTATTATTACGATAAAAAGTGCCCGCGGTTGTTATTATACACCGTCTCCAAGTAAAATAACATTATCTTTTTTACCACGGACGCCTTTTGTTGCATTACGTGTATCTATCAGGATGGAAGAATGACGCACAATCGAAGAGTAATTATACGTGGAATGATCTGTGGCGATAACCACGCAATCGGAGTTTGACAACAATGATGGAGTAAGTTTCCTGCTGGAAAGAAGAGACCCGTTCACCTCGATGCTGGGAACATGCGGATCGTTATACATAAGATTTCGCATTCCTTCTTCCGCGAGGAGTTCCATGATGCGAATGGCGGGAGAATGACGTGTATCGTCCACGTCGCGTTTGAATGCTACTCCGAGGATCAGGATTTTCGCGTCCATCATCGAAATGGGAAGCTTGTTTATTTCGCGTAGGATCATGTCCTTGACGTAATACGGCATGTTTTCGTTTATCTCAGCCGCCAGTGTAATGAAGTGTGTCTGAAAGTCGTACTTTCTCGCGGCCCATTCCAGGTAATACGGATCGATGAGAATACAATGTCCTCCAATGCCGGGGCCCGGGTAAAACGGCATAAAGCCAAAGGGCTTTGTGGAAGCCGCTTCGATGACTTCCCACACGTTTATCCCGCCCATGCGGTCGCATAATGTCGCCAGCTCGTTGACAAGAGCGATGTTCACGCTGCGGAAAATATTCTCCAGCAATTTTTCCATTTCCGCAATCTTCGGATTGGAAACTTCAACGATTTCAGAGACGACGTGTTTGGAGACAAGCGAAGCGTATTCTGTACATTTCTTTGTAACGCCACCAATGACGACGGGAGTATTTGCGGTTGTCCAAACCTTGTTACCAGGATCGATTCGTTCGGGTGAAAAAGCGAGGTAATAATCTTGACCCGCTTTCAATCCGGTTTTGTCAAGTATGGGTTTGATAAAACCCTCGGTTGTGTCGGGAAATGTCGTGCTTTTCAGAATAATGATATGACCTTTTCTTAAACCGCCGGCAATACCGTTGGTTGCATCTATTATATAACTGATGTCCGGCTCTTTGTTATCCGTGAAAGGTGTCGGAACGCAGATGAAAAGCGCGTCGCATTCAGGCACGGAATCGTAATGGGATTCCGCGTGGAGTTTACCGCTTTTTACTACACGGGCAAGCGTCGCGCTGTCAACGTCATCGATATAATTTTTACCGTTATTTAATAATCGAACTTTATCCTGGTCGGTATCGATCCCGATTGTTTCAATACCTTTGCGCGCAAATTCAACAGCGAGCGGTAAACCGACATAACCAAGCCCGATAATACCGACTGTTATCTTCTTGCGCTGGATTTTTTCCTTTAAGTTCACAATGTCATCCTTTATACGTGTGAAGAAGGGTATGCATCATTATCTTTTTGGTTCGTAGTTCTTCTGGTAGTATTCAAGGTATTCCCCGGTCATGATATTTTTCCACCATTGTCTGTGGGTCATGTACCATTCGATGGTCTGTCGAATACCTTTTTCAAACGATGTCTCCGCCCGCCAGCCGAGATCGCGCTGGATTTTCGAACTGTCGATGGCGTAACGGCGGTCGTGGGCAGGGCGGTCTTTGACGAACGTGACGAGGGAAAACGGTTTATGCATTTCCTCAAGAATAAGCCGGACGATATCGATGTTTTTCCATTCATTGTTGCTGCCGACGTTGTACACTTCGCCGGGAATGCCGTGTTCAATCGCCTGGAAGATCGCCGAACCGTAATCGCCCACGAAAATCCAATCCCGGACATTTTGACCGTCGCCGTACACCGGCAGCTCCTCGTCGTTCGACGCCTTGATGATCATCAGGGGAATGAGCTTTTCCGGGAATTGAAACGGGCCATAGTTGTTCGAACAGCGAAGAATAATTGCGGGAAAGTCGTACGTCTTGGCGTACGACTGAACCACCAGGTCCGACGCGGCTTTGCTCGCGGCATACGGGCTCGTTGGGTTGAGAGGAGATTCTTCGGTAAACAAACCCGTGTTTCCGAGCGAGCCGTACACTTCGTCCGTAGAAATGTGAATGAAACGTTCGATGCCCGCCTGGCGACATTCCTCGAGGAGAACATGTGTGCCCAGGACATTTGTCTCGGTAAAAATCTTCGGACCCAGTATTGAACGATCCACGTGCGATTCTGCGGCAAAGTGAACGACGGCATGTGGTTCGGCTTCACGCAGCGCGTTTCGAACGGATGCTGCGTCGCAAATATCCCCGCGGATGAACCGGATGCGTTCCTCGAGTCCCGCCAGGTTCTCCATGTTTCCGGCGTAGGTCAGCGCGTCGAATACCATGACGTTGTAACCGCGTTCCACGGCCATTCGCACGAAGTTGCTGCCGATGAAACCGGCGCCGCCGGTGACAAACAATCCCGGCTGTTCCATGGCGATTCTGTGATCCGTGCTCATGAAGAACTCGCGTGAAAGGATTCGTATGCGTATGGAGCCATCATGAACCTGTAACTTAGGCAAAAGAATGGTGACCAGTCAACGCCGATTTTCATGCACGGTGGCGCGACGAATAAATACCGCGGTTTGGATGGAGCCTCCGGCGTTCTCTTCAACTCTCGCCTGCGAATGATGCACGGATGATGGAGGCGCGGTGTTCCTTGCAAATAGGGTACCCATCGGCTATATTCTAACCTATCGGAATTGTGGAAAGAAGCGCAGCATTTCCGCGATTTTCCGGGATCGAAATTGTAAAACCTAAACGCCATCAAATATGAACATCTTTGTATGTATCAGTCATGTCCCTGATTCGACGACCAAGATAAAAGTCGGGCCCTCGGGCAAGGAAATCGATGAAGAGGGCGTGACATTTATCCTGAACCCTTACGATGAATACGCCGTGGAAGCCGCGCTGCAAATGAAGGAAAAACATGAAGGCGAGGTTACGGCCGTCTGCGTCGGCGATGACGCCGTGAAGGAAACGATCCGGAAGGCTCTGGCCATGGGTGTGGACAAGGGGCTGCTGATCAAAGCCGAAAGGACGAGGGATTCCTTCGGGATCGCCCAGGCGATCGCCGGCGCGATCCGCGACAAGTCGCCCGATGTGATTTTCTGCGGAAAGCAGTCGATCGATTACGACAGCTGCCAGGTGGCGGGTATGCTTGGAGAAATTCTGGGTATGCCTTCCGTCAGCGCCATTGTCGGGCTGGAGATGAACGGTGATGGAAGCGTCACGCTCGAGCGGGACATCGAGGGCGGTCAGGAAATCAGCACGACGAAACTGCCCGCGGTTCTTTCGACGGACAAAGGGTTGAACGAACCACGGTACCCGAAGCTCCAGGGCATCATGGCGGCGAAACGCAAACCCATCGAGGAAATTGAAGCCCCGCCGTACGAGAATCGCGTCCGGGTGCTGGACATGCGGATGCCGCCGGCCAAGGACGCCGGCAAAATTGTCGGGGAAGGAGTCGAGGCTGTTCCCGAGCTCGTAAAACTCCTCCACGAAGAAGCCAAAGTCATTTAACACTGAGAATAAGAATCTATGAAAGCCATCGTTTTTGTCGAACAGCGCGACGGGAACATCAAGAAATCATCGTGTGAAGCCATCCATGCCGCCGCGGGCAGGTTTGATTCCTGTACCGCAGTCGTCCTCGGTCCCGACCTGGGTGACGCCTACGCGGGATTGGGAGCGTATGGAGCCTCGAAGGTCATAGCCGTCAACGGCGATGGCCTGGAGAAGTACTCGGTTACCGCATACGCCAAGGCATTTTGTGATATCGTGCGTGAGACCGGAGCCGACGTGGTTCTCTTTTCCGCGACGGCAATGGCAAAGGACCTCGCGCCACGGGTCGCCGTTCGTCTCGAGGCGGCCCTCGCGTCCGATTGCACGGCACTGTCCGTGGAAGAAGGAGACGTGATTGCAACACGACCGGTGTACGCGGGAAAAGCGTTCATCAGGGTTTCTCTTTCCACGCCCGTGAAAATTTTCACTCTTCGTCCGAACGTCTTTACGATCGCGGAGACCTCCGACGCGCAGGCGGAGGTGGAAAGACGCGCGCCCGATCTCGGAGAAGAGGATTTTTCCGTGCAGGTCGTGGAAACGAAAATGTCGTCGGGTCGGAAAGATGTTGTCGAGGCCGACGTCGTCGTGTCGGGAGGACGGGGCATGGGCGCGCCGGAAAACTGGAACCTCATCGAGGAGCTCGCCGACGTACTCGACGCCGCCACGGGCGCATCACGGGCGGTCGTGGACGCGGGCTGGAGGCCGCACGCGGAACAGGTGGGGCAGACGGGAAAGACGGTTTCCCCATCGCTGTACATTGCGTGCGGGATTTCCGGGGCGATTCAGCATCTTGCCGGAATGTCGTCATCGAAATGCATCGTTGCGATCAACAAGGACCCCGAAGCGCCGATATTCAACATTGCTGATTATGGGATTATCGGTGATGTCATGGAAGTCTTGCCGGCGCTCACCAATGAAATCAGAGCAGTCGTCGGGAAATAGGAATTGATCACGTATCGAAAAAAGTACGGGGCCTGTCATGGAACGCATCCAGGTTGATATCGTCGGCCTGTCCACCAGTCCTGCCAGCGGTGGGTCGTACGCGCTCATCCTGAAGGAAATACACGGTAACCGCCGCCTGCCCATCATCATTGGCGCCTTCGAAGCGCAATCGATCGCGCTGGAAATCGAGGGGATCAAACCGCCCCGGCCGTTGACCCATGACCTGATGAAAAACATTGTCGATTCGCTCGGGTACGCGGTTACTGAAGTCGTGATCAATGACCTGCGCGACGGCACGTTTTACGCCCGGTTGTTGCTGAGCGCGGCGGGCGACCAGGAGATCGATTCCCGCCCCAGTGATGCGATCGCGCTTGCCGTCCGCTACCGCGTTCCGATCTACGTCATGTCGGAGGTGATGGACGAAGCGGGTTTCGTTCCGGAAGAGGAAGAGGAATTGCCCGAAGAACCGGCGTACTCGCCCGAGCCGCAAACGACGGAAGAGAAGATCGCGGACCTCGAAAGCAAGCTCCAGGACGCTATTTCGCGCGAGGATTATGAACTGGCGGCCCGTTTGCGGGATGAAATTCGGAATCTCAAGGATGGAGCGTAACGGAACCTTTTCTACATTCAAACAGGGCGACCCATGAAAAACCTCATCGTTCTTTTACTCGGCATCGTTCTCTTTTCCGCCACGGCCTGGAGCCAGGATGCGCAAGCGTTGATCAAGCAGGGAGATGTATTCTACCACAAGTTCGACAACGAGCAGGCGCTCGATCAGTACCTCGCCGCGTTGAAACTGGACAAGAACAACCATGAGG
>JALUUP010000473.1 GCA_027021285.1 Bacteroidota bacterium
CCCACTACTACCAGGATTACGTTGTTGAATTTACACCCAAGATAAAGATCGAGATCGTTTGTCCCGACGAGGACGTGGACAAGATCGTTGACTGTATCTATAAGAACGCCCATACAGGGCGGCGGGGCGACGGAAAGATCTTTGTCACACAGATCTTGCGGGCGAAGAGCATTCGCACGGGTGAAGAAGGAGAAAAAGCGATTTGAGCGGTCGGCAGCCGGTGTCCGGGGACGTGAAGAGCAAGTCCTGGAGAAATGCCGGAACGAAGAGCGTGTCGTATGCCTTTGGATTGCTCGACCGTTTTCTTGACAACAAAAACCGGTGGTCAAAACACGATGAAAGACGATCAAACAGGTTCCTCTGAAAAAACCCTGCATTTAGACATCCCGCTGCTGCTGCCCGAGGTGGAAGATGAAAAGGACCAGTGCGTCGATAGGTTGTTGGAACGAGTGCGTATGCACAGAGGAGTGGAAAAAGCTCACATCGATCGAAAGGACGGCCAGGTCTACATCTGCCTGCATTATGACCCCAACCTGGTCTCGCTCAGCCAGATAACGCGGTGGGCGAAAGAGGCTGGCGCGGAGGTCAGCAATCGCTACCACCACGAATCGCTTCGCATCACGGACATGGATTGCGGCGACTGCGCGGCCAGCATCGAACACATCCTGGAACGCAGGGACGGCATCACGAACGTCTCCGTCAATTATGCGGCCGAGAAAATGTGGGTGGAATACGACGGCACGCGTTTGAACGTGGAAGACATCGTAAGACAAGTTCGCAGCCTTGGTTACAGTATCGAAGAGGAGGAGCCGGAAAAGAGCTGGATACGCAGGAACTGGGAGCTTGTGCTCTCCCTCCTCTCCGGGTTGTTCCTGGGTGCGGGGTACCTGGGTGAGAGCCTGCTTGGCTTGCCGCACGGAGTGGCGGTGGGATTCTATGTCATCGCCTACGTCACCGGCGGGTACGACGCCACGAAGCATGGAGTCAAGGCCGCGCTGCGACTGCGTTTCGATATTGATTTCCTGATGGTCGTAGCGGCCCTCGGCGCGGCGGTGTTGGGCGACTGGCCCGAAGGCGCGTTCCTGCTCTTCCTGTTCAGCCTTGGGCACGCCCTGGAGCATTACGCCACGGACAAAGCGCGGCATGCCATCAAAGCCCTTGCCGACATTGCGCCGAAAACGGCTCGCGTGCGCCGCCAGGGTTCCGAGACAGAAATGCCGGTCGAGAACCTGGAACGCGGCGACGTCGTCATCGTGCGGCCGGGAGAACGGATTCCAGTTGACGGAAAGGTCATCGACGGCGAATCGGTAGTGGACGAGAGCCCCATCACGGGCGAAAGCGTGCCGGTCGAGAAAACCGCGGGGGTACCGGTCTTTGCCGGTTCCGTCAACGGCGACGGCGCCCTGGAAATCGAAGTCACGAAACTGGCAAAGGATTCCACGCTCTCCCGCGTGATCCAGATGGTGGAAGAAGCACAGACGCAGAAATCGCCGACACAGCGGTTTACATCAAGGTTCCAGAGAATTTTCGTGCCCGTGATCCTTATCGGGATTGCGTTGGTTATCGTTGTACCGCCGCTCATCGGTTGGCTCACATGGGAGGTTGCTTTTCTGCGCGCCATGGCCATCCTCGTGGCGGCTTCGCCGTGCGCGCTTGCCATCGCCACGCCTTCCGCCGTGCTTTCCGCCATTGCCCGTGCCGCGCGCAGCGGAGTGCTGGTCAAGGGAGGGGTACACCTCGAGAACCTTGGCGCTGTTAAAGCAATTGCGTTCGACAAGACGGGAACGCTGACCGAGGGCAAGCTGCAAGTGACGAACGTGGAACCATTGGAAGGCACCACCACGACAGACATTTTGAAAATTGCCGCCGCGGTGGAAAGCCGTTCGAAACATCCCCTGGCACAGGCGATCGTTCGCAAGGCACAGGAGGAAAATATCGATTTCGTTTCGGCCGAAGACGTGCAGTCGTTTTCCGGGAAAGGGGTGCGGGCCGTGCTCAACGGCAGAACGATCGCTATCGGCAACTTGAAACTCTTCGACGACGATGTGTCCGGCGCGCTGGTGGAACGGGTGCATGCGCTGGAAGAAGGAGGAAAGACGACCATGGTCGTGCGCGCCGACGGCCGATTCCTGGGTATCATCGCTCTTGCCGATCAGCCGCGCCCCACGGCTCGACCGACGCTGGAAAAACTGCGGCGGCTGGGAGTGAAAGCGTGTATCATGCTCACCGGCGACAACGAACGCGTGGCGGCGGCAATCGCGAAGTCCGTAGCGCTGACGGATTTTCGGGCGAGCTTGCTTCCGGATGAGAAAGTGGAAGCGATTAAGGAGTTGATCGCCGAGTACAAGCACGTGGCGATGGTGGGCGACGGCGTCAACGATGCTCCGGCAATGACGGCCGCCACCGTGGGAATCGCCATGGGTGCGGGAGGCACGGATGTCGCGCTGGAAACCGCTGATATCGCCTTGATGGCGGACGACTTGTCGAAGCTGCCGCTGGCGGTGGGTTTGAGCAGGCAGTCGCGCCGGGTCATCAAGCAAAACCTCGTCATTTCGCTGGGAGTGATCGCCATGCTCATTCCGGCGGCCTTGTTCGGACTGGCCGGTATCGGCGTGGCCATCGTGTTTCATGAAGGTAGTACGTTGGTCGTCGTGGCGAATGCGCTCAGACTCCTGAAGTTCAAAATGGAATAGGGTAGAGAGGTGCACCCGGTTGCAGATTTCGCTCTTCCAATAACCTGTTTTACAGTCCCCAATAAGTGTTTTCCAGGACGTACCGGAATGCTTTGAAGCGTACCGTAGTTTCGCTTGGGTAAACGAATGTTTTTGGCACACGGGAAGATCATCAGTATCTTTTCAGTAACTGTGTTCCACTTCGTGTACGCGAGAAAAAGCATCCAGGAAAATGAAGAGGACGTTTCGCATGAATTACTTTAAAATGAATCAGTATATATGGCGGACGATCGTGGTGTACATCATTTGTGCGGGAGTTGTCAGCGCCCAGGATCTCCCCACCCAGACGTCGACCATGTTCAGCGGTTCGGGCAACTGTGCTTTCTGCCACAGTCCCGGTTCCTCGAACGCACTGAAAGATGCGCAGGGAAAGGACGTATCGCCTCCGACACTGTGGCGCTCGACCATGATGGCCAACGCCGTGCGCGATCCGTTTTGGCAGGCCAAGGTGACGGCCGAGGTCAAGGCCAACCCGCATCTCAAGAGCGTGATCGAGGACAAGTGCACAACCTGTCACGCGCCGTTGGGCCGAACGGAAGCCGTGCGAAACGGCGCCCCCGGCTACACGCTCCAGGAAGCGCAGACGGATCCGTTGTCGCGCGACGGTGTGAGCTGTACGCTGTGTCACCAGATCAAGAACGTCAACCTCGGTTCCAACGAAACCTTCTCGGGCCACTACCCGGTTGAAAACGACCGCATCATTTATGGTCCGTACAAGAACCCGGTTTCGCGCCCCATGCAGATGCGGTCGAATTACACCCCGCAATTCGGCGAGCACGTCGGGACATCGGAGCTGTGCGCGACCTGCCACACCTTGTTTACTCCGTACGTGGATGACAACGGCGATATCGTTGGCCAGGCGCCGGAACAGGTTCCCTACCTGGAGTGGAAGAACAGTGAGTTCCCTGCCCGGGACGTCCAGTGCCAGACCTGCCACATGCCCGACATCGACGATCCGGTAGTGATCTCGAACAGGCCTGCGTCACTTGGAGCGCGAACGCCCTTTGCCAACCACTATTTCGTCGGAGGCAACGTGTTCATGCTACGGATACTGCGGGACAACGGCGCGGAACTGGGCGTCACGGCCACCGCCGTTCACTTCGACAGTACGATCGCACGCACGTTACGAATGCTGCAGCAGGAATCCGCCGAGCTTTCCGCTGTGGCTTTATGGGATGGAGACAGCCTGGAAATCCGTGTGAATGTAAAGAACAAGACGGGCCACAAGTTTCCAACCGCGTACCCCAGCCGCCGGGCCTGGTTGTCCCTGGAGGTTCGCGACGGGCGGCAGCAGACGCTGTTTCATTCGGGCGCGTGGGATAGGAATACCGGCGAAATCATTGGGCTTGACGCGCCCTATGAACGGCACCACGACCTGATCACCCGCGAAGACATGGTGCAAGTGTACGAACCCATCATGAAGGACGTAAACGACCGTGTGAACTACACTCTCCTCCGGGCGGCCGGCTTCCTGAAGGACAACCGCATACCTCCACGCGGTTTCACGACCGGGCATGCGGATTACGCCTCCACGGCTATCGAGGGATTGGCGGCGCAGGACGCGAACTTCAACCGCAACGGCACTACGCAAGGCACGGGCATGGATTTGGTTACCTTCCGCATCGGGGGGCTGGACAAGTCGCAGCCCCAGACGATAGAGATCAAACTCCTGTACCAGACGCTCGCGCCGCGATTCGTGGAAGATCTTTTTCGGTACGATACGCCGGAAGTGAAGAGGTTCAAGCAATATTACGACCGTGCGGACAAGTCGCCTGTAACCATCGATTCCCTGACGCTTACGGTGACGGCGACCGCCGTGGAGAATACGCCGGGAATCCCTGGATCGCTTGCTCTTTCTGCTTATCCGAATCCGTTTCATCCCGCAACGACGATTCGCTACCAGTTGGATCGTCCCGGACGTATCGAGATTGCTGTGTACAGCCTTCAGGGGAAAAAGGTGTTTGCGGTAGAACGCGAAGTTGCAAAAGCCGGTACGCATGAGTTCACCTGGAACGGGAGGTTGGAAAGCGGTCGGGCCGCACCGGCAGGCGAGTACTTCGTCGTGATGAAGTTCGCTGGTGTACATAGTCGTTCTGTCGTCACCAGGACGGTGAAGCTTCTTCTCATGAAATAACCGGTAGGGCGGTCTTGTCGCAGCTGGAAATACTCTCCAGGAATACGAGTGCCGCGGCAGGCAGGAGAGAATCTACGCCGGGAGGCGTCTCCTTCTGCCTCTTTTATTGATGAAGTCTTGCTTTGGATGTCCGCTTGCGCGCAAGAGAGTTCGCGATGCTGAAAGTGTTCAACTATTTTTATCGAGAACTGTTGTGCTTTCGCGCTTCCAGGCGTGTTTTCAGCCTGCCGTTTGAACCCGCGCGAAATATTTTTTCCGAAAGAACAACGAGAGGCTCACCAGGCTTATCAACACGGGCACTTCGACCAGAGGACCGATGACCGCGGCGAAAGCTTCACCGGAATTGATGCCAAAGACTGCAATCGCAACAGCTATGGCCAGTTCGAAATTATTGCTTGCGGCGGTAAAGGACAGAGTTGCTGACTTGGAATAACCGGCGCCGATTTTATAGCTCATGTAAAAAGAGATGAGAAACATCAGCACGAAATAGATGAGCAGTGGCAAGGCAATGCGCAGAACATCCAGGGGCAGGTTAACAATGAACTTCCCCTTCATCGTGAACATTACCACGATGGTAAACAGAAGAGCAACGAGAGTAACAGGACTGATGATGGGAATGAACGTGTTATGGTACCAGTCCTTGTCTTTCAGTTTGATGAGCGAATACCGGGTGACAAGTCCTGCAATAAAAGGAATTCCGAGATAGATGAAAACACTCTCTGCGATCTGGCCGATGGTAACGCGCACCTCGGTGCCTTGCAGGCCAAACCATGTTGGGAGTATCGTTATGAAAATCCAGGCGTACAGAGAATAGAACAGGACTTGAAAAATTGAATTGAAGGCAACAAGACCTGCGGCGTATTCAGTGTCACCTTTTGCAAGTTCGTTCCATACAATGACCATCGCGATACAGCGAGCCAATCCAATCATGATCAAGCCGTACATATAAGCCGGATAGTCCTGCAGAAAAATAATAGCCAGCGCAAACATCAACACGGGACCGATGATCCAGTTCTGCACCAGGGAAAGAACAAGCACGCGGATGTTTTTGAAAACATCACCGAGTTCTTCGTATCGCACCTTGGCCAGGGGCGGGTACATCATCAGTATCAAGCCAATAGCGATTGGAATATTGGTCGTGCCCGATTGGAAGCTGTTCCAGAACCCCGCGATATCGGGGAAAAAATACCCTGACGCCACGCCCACGAGCATGGCCGAAAAAATCCAGAGGGTGAGAAAGCGATCGAGAAACGATAACTTACGCGATAGTTTTTCTGTCATATTCTTTCGAAGATCGAGATAAAGTTGTGGAAACGCTCTTTTGCTCTATAATCCGGTGAAGAAGCATGTCGACGCTTTTTACGCAATCGCTTCATATGAGTCCTTTGGTAGCTGCGTTGCGTAAGATTGTGATGCCTTGGGAAGGTGGTGTTCGTATGGAGGATTTCACGGTCAATATCGCCCCGATGGAAAGTCATTACGATATATCGCCACATAACGAAATGATGGGATCAAAAAAATTATCGGCGACAAATCGTGGCTCTGTCGATCGTTTTCACCTTATCGGCATCTTTTCGAACCTGCTCGTCATCGGCGAGCCACAGGGTGAACAGGAGGAGCAGTTTCCTGATGTAGTCGTCGGTGGTGGATTTGTTCAGGGAATAGCTAACCCACTTGCCTTCTTTTTCGTCCAGGATCAGACCCGCGTTGCGGAGAATCGAAAGGTGCTTCGAGACGGTGGAATTCGCCAGGCGCAAGACTTCCTTGATTTCGCAGACG
>JALUUP010000474.1 GCA_027021285.1 Bacteroidota bacterium
CCCTGCACAGTCGACACGCTCGGATCTTCTCCTCAGTTGACAAAAGGCAGGTCTCGAGTATCACCTTCACGACCACGTCCTTTTCTTTCGCAGCTTCAACCACCGCAGCGATATCCCCAAGCACAAAATCATCGCGCCCGTCCTTCAACGCGCCGATGTTTAACACCATGTCCAGCTCGTCCGCCCCGGCTTCAATTGCTTTCCCGGTTTCGAAAGCCTTTGTTGCGGTCTCGTTGGAGCCAAGGGGAAATCCGACAACGGTGCAAACTTTCACGGGAGTACCGCTCAGGAAATCAGCCGCCATTGCCACCCGCCACGGGTTCACACAAACACTGGCAAAGCGATACGTGGACGCTTCCTCGCACAGACGCTGGATGTCGCCAGCGGTCGCGTTCTGTCTCAGTAAAGTATGATCAATATAACCGGCTAATTCCACTGCAATTTTCACTTTGTTGATGTGTGATTGAACTCCAGGAGAAAGCTGTATTGTAATTCACGGACAGCGACCAGATAACCTTATTTCCATAAAATAATAGATGCGTCATGCTTCACGAATCACTTTAAGTAGCCCACGAAACATGTTGAATTATAAGACATTATAAATTAAAGACCAAAGCCAAGGAGAATGTCCAACGTGAGGGACGACGTCCGCCAGTCAGTGTCGTTGGTCCGTATCGAAGTGACGGGGAAATTCCACGCCAGTTCCGGGCTCAACCGAAGGTCGGGTGTAAACCAGAAATCATACCCGATTCCAAGGATGATTCCCGCCCGATATCCTCGTTCTGAACCGATAGGACCGTCCAGGTACTTCTGCAGGTTGCTTCCGTTGGTGACATAGACCCATCCCGGTGTTGCGATGGTCTCCGTTTCCACGAGTTGGTTGGAAAGCAGCGAGCCGAATCCCAATCCCCCGGTGAAATACAGCCTGTCGAATCCCGTAGCCCACTTCGCCAGGAGATTGAGCTGAAGATACTGCATGCGGACTTCCGCCTTCTGGTCGAAATCAAGCTGTACGAATTCGCCGTTGCTCGCGTATTCGACCCGCGATTTCGTCTGGGAAAAATCAGCGCCAAATTCCTGCCACGTCAACTCTCCCCTGAAACTCCAATCCCCGCTCGTGGGATACTCCACGAACACCCCTCCAAGATAACTCGGGCCGGCACCGTTAGAATAACTGCATTCGCACTGGGTAATGAAATCACCGGAATGGAGGTTCAGGCCACCGCCGAGGATGGGACCGACGAGCAAGTGCAAGGGATTGGGACGCAGAACGTTTTCCTCCGGTTTCGGGGTTTCACCGGGACCGCCGGAAGCAAATCCTGCTTGCAAAGCAAGACAAAGAAAAGCTAGTAGGAATACAAGTAGAGTTTTCATGAGGAACCGATTGAAGTGCATTATAGTCCCTGAAATATGACGAAAAACAGCCCCAATCGCAAAACAACCATTCATATTCTTTCCAGGACATCCTGCTGGACCCAGCCTTTTTTTCCATCCTGCAACCGGACCTGGTACCAGTTGTCGAAATCATCCACGATTTCCACCTTCAGCCCCTCGTGAACCGCGAACAAACGCACCCCGGATTTGTCCGGCGAGCTTTTTACTTCGACTTCCTTGGGCATGATCACCGCCATTCTATGCGCCAGGCGATCCTCCCTGGCGTCCAGAAAGAGTGCGAACCACACCACCCACGCAACCAGGAATACCGAGGACAGGAAAAATGCCAGTCGCCGAAAACGCAAGGAACGCGACCAGAAAAACGTAACCACACCCACGCACAACAACCAGAAGAGAGCGGCTGAAATCCAGAAGATCGTGCCGAGATGCCAGGCATACTTTATCCGGTTCCACCACTGCACAAAAAAGAGCTGGGGAACGGGTTCCACCCTGTCCCGGAGGCGCGAGCGGACGACGTTCAGGTTGAACTCGATATCGTCGGCCGGATCGAGCATCATGGCTCTCTCAAAATACAGAACGGCGTGTGCAAAATCGCCGCGCTTGAAACACGCGTTGCCGAGATTGTAATAAACATCGACCGTCCGGTATCCTGTGTCGAGAAGGGATCGGTAAAGAGAGATCGCGTGCTTGTAATCCGCGTTACGATACGCTTCATTTGCCTGCTCGAAGGTCTCTACGGGAGAACCAAGCGCTATAGTGGCGAGCAAGAGAGCAAGGCTCGCGATCCGGACAAGCGCCTTCATCGTGATAACTCCTCTTCGACTTTTACGATGGCTTCCTTCGTCAACTCGTAGAGTTCTTTCAAGTACGTATCCTGCAATCCCGACGGCGCGTAGCGGGCGTATTCCGTCTTTTGCAACGCCGTCAACATCGCCCTGACGGCATCCTCGCCGACCCCACGATCCTCCAATGTCTTTTCGACCGTTTCCAGTGCCAGTTCCGATTGCGACACAGCCAGCCGATCCTGTACGTACCCCCACAGGGCCCGCGATATTTCAAGGCAGAATTCCTGGTTCTGCGAGGCATTCAGGTAGGCCAGTGAACGTTTCAGGCGGCGGTTGGCGATCTTTGTAGCCTTCATCATCCGAAACATCCTGAGGTCCCCATGGATACGGTCGTAGCGGCGCTTATACAACAAGAGTACAACGGCTCCGACAACCGGGAACCCCATCACGAGGAAGATCAGCATTGTGGGAACTTCGGCACCCGAAGTCCTGAAATCCGAATGATTACGGATGGGCTTGACATCCTGGTTCAGGAATTCAACGAGCTTGCGGCTGTAGTCCGTCACTCCGCCCATGTCCTCCGTCTTCCCTTTCTCGATCTTGATCACCATGGAATCGGATTTAAGCGTCACATATCGTTTCGAGGAGAGGTCGTAGTAACTGAATTCCACCGGCGAAATAATCCGCTCGCCCGGGTATCGTGGCACGAGAAGATATTCGAACGTCTTCACCCCGCCCATGCGCCCTCCACCCATTGTGATCGTTTCCTCTACACGCGGATCGTAGTGATCGACGTCGTTCGGGACTTGCAATTCCGGTGGCTCCAGGAGCTTGATGTTGCCCTTGCCTCGTATCTTGACTGTCAGTGTGATGGTCTCGTTAGCCTTGACCTGGTCGCGATCGAGCTTTGTTTCCATAACGAAATCGCCGACGGCTCCATGAAAACTCGCCGGCTTGTTTTTTTCGGGTAAGGGCCGAGCGTTGATTACGAGCTTGTTCGAAGCGATTTCGACCTCATGCGATTGCACGCGATCGAAGAACGGGTCGTTGAAGAATTGGTCGAAAAAGCTGTCGCCTGTCTTCCGTCGCTGTCGGACGCGGATGAGAACGTTGATTTTCAACGGTTCGACAGAGAGGCGGCCGTCCTGAGTCGGAAACAGGGCGGTCTTCTTGAGCAGGAACACGCGGTACCGCTTCCCGTTTATAGCCTCCACCGTGCTCGTTCGCCGTGGATTCAGATCGAAATCCTCGGCCCAGAATCCCACCATGCGTGGGAGTTTTCCCACGTTGTAATTCTCCACCGTCACACGCGTGTACAGTTTATATGTAATGGTAACCTGCTCCCCGAGGTAAACGTTTTTCTTATCGGCGAATGCGCGCACGAAGATCGCGTCGCCAATGTCGATCTTGGGTTCCTTCTTGGCTTGCGACGGCTTCCTGCTTCCCACAACGACCTTGATGCTGGCCGTGTTCGATGTCATTTTCTCGCCGTTGTAAACGATGGACGCCGCCGGAACAGTAAACGTTCCAACCTTTCTCGGCTCGACAAAGAAAGTGAACGCCAACGTCGCCGACATCTTCCCGTTGACAATCTGGATGTTGGACGATTGGTTAGGCCCGGAACGTACGAGGAAATTCCTGTTCAAGTTTGGCTGGCGGAAATCCGACAACTTGTTGGGATCACCGCCGGTAAACGTGTACGTAACCGCGAATTGCTGCCCGAGCGATACCTCGGTGCGGTCCACGGTAAGGGTGAATGAAGGCTGTTGCGCGTTCGCCCCCAGGGTGAACATCAACAGGAATACGACAGCTGCTCGCGTGAACATGGCCTACCAATCCTTTTCAATCGGGACACGCCGCGCTTTGACCTTTCGTAATTTTTTTTGCAACTCCTTCTCGTCGTTTCGCAGCGCGTTCAAGATCTGTTCTGCTTGCTCTTTCGACATCTTCTGTTGCTTGCGCTGTTTCTGTTGTTGTTTTTGCTGCTGTTGTTGCTGTTGCTTCTGCTGTTGATCCTGTTTTTGCTCCTGCTGTTTCTGCTTCTCCTGTTTCTGATCTTGCTTTTTTTTCTGTTTTTGATTCTTGTTCTTCTGGGACTTTGACTTTTTCTTGAAGTCTTCAAGTTTTTTCTTGGCGTACATCAGGTTGTACCGGGCATCCTCATCCTTCGGATCGAGTTTCAGGGTTTCCTTGAACGCCCTGATCGCATTCTGATATCCCTTCATGATCATGTCGCCCGCCTGGGGGTTGGCCTGCGCGGTCTTTTCAGCTTTTTCCGCCATGTCGAGGAATGCATCCCCTATGTTGTACAAGGCATCGGCGGCTTGCTTCTTTTTCAGAACGCGTGGAATGGCTTTCTGGTACGCTTCCACCGCTTCCTTGTGCCGACTGCTGCGGTAATACGCGTTGCCCATGTTGAAGTAGCTTTCACGCCGTTCCGGTTCCGCCTCGGCACCCTTCTTGTACTTGACAATCGCATCATCATAGCGCTTTTCTTCGTACAAGTCGTTCCCATCATTTACCAGCGAGCGATAGGATTGGGCGAACACGGGAGATGCCAGTGTCAAGATCAGTGACAACGTCAATATTCCACGGTTCATGACACTCCTCCATCCGTTTTTTCACCGCCGAACAAGGCAAACCGCGACAACCACGCGTTTCGTTTCTCCGTGGTCAGGAGTTCTCCAACAAGAAGGATGAGGGCGAGAGCAAGCGGATACTGGAAGCGATCCTCGAAGTCCGTGAACTGCTTCGTGCCGAATTCCTTTTTCTCCATCTTTTCGATTTCGTTGAAGATGATGCGGAGTTCGTTGCGTGAATTTGTCGCCCTTACGTACTTGCCGCCGGCCGCCGCCACAATGTTCCGTAGCGTTTGTTCATCGAGGCGGGTCAGGATCGTCTCTCCCTGGGCATTCTTGCGGTACCCCACGACCTTCCCGTTTCGCACAACGGGTATCGGTGTTCCTTCCTCTGTTCCCATCCCGATGGCATGGACAACGATGCCCTTTTTCGCTGCCTCTTCCGCCACCGGAACCGGGTCCTCTTCGTGATTCTCCCCGTCCGTGATGATAATGAGCGCCTTGTTGTGTCCTTCGTCGTTTCCGAACGAATCCATGGCTTTCCGGATGGCGGAAGCAATCGCTGTCCCTTGCCTCGGAACCAGCTTCACGCTGATGATGTCCGTGAGCATCAGGGCGGCGCTGTAGTCCGTGGTCAATGGCAACTGCGTGTAAGCGTCCCCGGCAAAGACCACGATTCCAACGCGGTCGCCCTTCAATTGGCGGATCAAGGAAATAACCTCCCGCTTGGCGCTTTCCAGCCGATTCGGATCGACGTCCTGGGCCAGCATGCTGTTGGACACATCAAGAGCGATGATGAGATCGATCCCCTTTCGCGTCACTTCCTCGTACTTGGTGCCGACCTGGGGATTTGCATACGCGACGACAAGGAACGAAAGCGCCAGCAAAAACAACCCTGCCTTGTACCAGGGTTTCAATCTGCTGTGTCCATCGACAAGGCGCAGAAGCGTGCCAACGTTTCCCAGCCGGCGCATGTCGCTCCATCGCCGCGAAAAGGCGTACCACGCACCGACGGCGAGGATCGGTATTGCAAGAAGCAGGTACAGGTATTCAGGATGCGCGAATCGAATCATGGTTTATGGCAGTTTTCGAAAAATGAAATACCGTGAAAGGAATTCCAGCAGCAGCGCCAGCAAGGCGGACAGCACGAAACCGTAATACAATTCCGTGTACCTTCTGAACACCGTCACCTCAAGCTTTGATTTTTCCAGCTTATCGATCGATGCATAGATTTCTTCGAGCTTCTTGTTGCTCGTCGCCCGGAAGTATCGGCCGCCCGTCAACTCCGCGATTTGTTTCAACATGTCCTCGTCGATCTCGACGGGCATATTCTGGTACTGGATGCCAAACGGCGTTTGGACAGGGTACGGCGCCATTCCCCGCGAGCCTACACCGATCGTGTACACGCGAATGCCGTATGTCTGCGCAATCTGCGCGCCGGTCACAGGGTCGATGGAGCCGCGGTTGTTGACACCATCCGTAAGAAGGATGATCACTTTGCTCTTGGCCTTGCTGTTTCTCATGCGATCCACACCCGTGGCCAGACCTTCACCGATCGCAGTGCCGTCTTCGAGCATTCCCACTTTGATCTTGGACAGCAGGTCCCGCAACACCGAATAATCCGTGGTCAGCGGGCACTGGGTGAAGCTCTCACCCGCAAAGATCACTAATCCAATCCGGTCGGTCTTTCGACCCGCGATAAAATTATCCGCGACTTCTTTCGCCGCTTCCACGCGATTGGGTCGAAAATCCTCGGCCAGCATGGAACCGGACACGTCCAGTACCAGCGTGATATCGATGCCTTCCGTGTAGATGTTCTCTCCTTGCGACGATGTTTGCGGGCGTGCCAGGGCAAACACGATCAGAGCCAACGCGAGACTTC
>JALUUP010000475.1 GCA_027021285.1 Bacteroidota bacterium
CCGTCGGATCGTTCAATCCGCATTCACAATACACGCAATTGAAGTTGCACACCTTACGCCCGGCCGGTAGAATATTGAGGCCGAGACTGTATCCAAGCCTGCGCGAGAAAACGGGGCCGTACGCGATGCTTTTCCAGAGAAACATTCGACGTTCTATTCCTTCAACAAGCTTTCCACCCGGTCTTCGGAACCGAGCAACACCAGGATGTCGTCTTTTTCGATGATGGTTTCCGCCGTGGGCACACCGATGATATAATCTTCGCCATCTCCATCGTGATGCTTGCTGGCTTTATGCCGCTTGATAGTGATGAGATTGACGTGGAATTTTCTTCGCAACTGGATATTTTGCAGTGATTTGCCCACGAAAGTCTCCGGGGTTTTGATCTGGACGATTTGATAATCCTCGGTAAGAGGAATCCAGTCCAGGATTTTTTCCTGAACCAGGCTCCGGGCCAGTCGTTCCGCCACGACTTCCTCCGGCGAAATGATTTGATGCACACCGACCAGTTTCAAAATGCGTGCATGCGTACTATCGGTGGCGCGGGCGATGACTTTCCGGCAACCGAGCTGGACGAGCAGGGCA
Organism: Bacteroidota bacterium; assembly: GCA_027021285.1. Taxonomy (GTDB): domain Bacteria; phylum Bacteroidota; class Ignavibacteria; order SZUA-365; family JAADGX01; genus JAADGX01. Next base: position 584 of record JALUUP010000475.1, read on the forward strand.
CACGTGAGGACGTTGCCGGTGAAATTCTCGCCAATGGAAACGATGGCCGCTTCCAGGTCCTGGAGCCCAATCGTCTTCAGGGCCTTTTCATCCGTGGCGTCCATGCGGATGGCGTGAGTAACATCGTCCTTGATGTCTTCAACGTTCTCCATTTTTTGATCCACGGCGATGACCTCCGCTCCCATGGCGCTTAGTTCGCGCGCAATGTGCTCGCCAAAATATCCTAATCCAATGACAGCAAACCGGTTTGCCATAGCTTCTCCATCAGGCTACATAAACATGTTCCGAGGGATAGTCATAGCGTCCCTCGGGAATGAACTTTGAGAGGGCCAGCGCCAGCGTGAGTGGTCCGACCCTGCCGACGAACATTGTAAAGATAATGATCAACTTGCCCGGAATGGTCAGGTCCGCGGTAATTCCCCGTGAAAGTCCCACTGTTCCGAATGCCGATACAGCTTCGAAGATGATATCGAGGACGGGCCTGCTTTCTGTCATCAACAGCAGGAAAATCGAGATCAAAAGTGTAAGGATCCCGAAGGTGATTGCGGCGTAGGCCCTGAGTACGGATTGCGAAGCGATCGTGCGCTTGAACGCTTCGACTTTTGTTCTTCCCATAACCGTGTTCCAGGCGGCAATGGCGACGAGTGAAACGGTCGTAGTTTTTACTCCTCCTCCCGTGCCGCCGGGTGAGGCTCCGATAAACATCCATATGATCATGAAGAATGCTGTTGCGGGCAACAGCGCGCCAATATTCACCGTATTGAATCCGGCCGTTCGGGTCGTTACCGATTGAAAAAAAGCCGCGCTCAGTTTCTGCCCAAAAGTCAGCGATTCGGCGGTGTTCGAGGATTCCAGGAAAAAGAACAAGAGCGTTCCCCCAACAATGAAAAATGCCGTGCTCATAAGCACGATCTTTGTGTGTACCGTTAACCGTAAAGTGACTCTGAACTTTCGGTAGTGATGAACCTTGAATGCATAGAAATTCGATAAGACTGAAAAACCTAAACCGCCTAAAATAATGAGAATAGCGAACTCCATTACAAGTGGAATGTTCTCACGTAGTCCGTGTGTGTTCAGTCCGTCGCTGAACAGGGAAAAGCCTGCGTTGCAGAACGCCGAAATTGAATGGAACACGGAAAACAGGAGTTTTTCCTTGTCTGAAGCGAAGGGGTAATCGCCCCATGAATTGTAGATCATCAAGCTCCCTAACGCCTCAAAAGCAACGGTCAGCAATATGATGCTGAAAATCGTACGCTTGATCTTGTCGAGATTTACTTCGTTGAGAAACTCCCCGATCATGACCCGTTCTTTTACTCCCAGGTTGCCGGCAAAGAGAGCGAAAAACGTCGTGAACGTCATCAGGCCAAGGCCACCGATTTGGATGAGTACCATGATGATGGCTTGTCCCAGGGGCGAGAATCGTGTCGCGGTGTCTACGACGATGAGACCGGTGACGCAGACGGCTGATGTGGCCGTAAAGAAAGCGTCCACAAGGGAAATGGGGGATGTTGTAGCCCGGGGAAGCAGCAGGAGCGCTGTTCCAAGAAGAACCAGGATGGCGAAACTCGCAAGGAATATGCGCGCAGGCTGAATATTGCGCATCGACAGTTTTCGGCTGTATCGCAGTGCGCTGGAGATGATGTTAAGGGCAATCGTGACCTGGATGACGACAATGAACAACTTGCCAATATCTTTCAAGCCGAGCTTCGAAGCGAGGAGGTTGTACCAGTCCCTGGCGACGGGTTCGGAAATGACCAAGAGGAAGAGAACGACCGTGAGAAGGTATTCGAACCATCTCTCGCGCAGGAAAGGCCAGCGACGTGGGACATACAGGAGCTTGATGAGCTGTTGAAGCACGAATAAGGCAAAGATCGCCAGATCAACGTATTCCAAGGACTGTTCCGCTTCCGGTACGAGGTAAAATCCATAGTCGAGGATCAGGGAAGCGACCGCGGCCACGAACAATACGAACATCGCGTTGTTGAGCCACGCTCTAATCGTTTCGAATTGTTTTTCGGATCGGTGTATCAGCACTGGTTCAAGTGAGATGTCGTCTTTTATTTCATCCAAAAAAAGGTACGCAAGCCTGGAGCGTATCGCAAACGGTGGTGACTGCCGTGCAGTCTTGGCGCCGTGAAGACGTCGCATAGACCGGTGTTCATGATTGCGAATCCTCCGTGGTTTTTGTAAATTTGCACCCAGAATTAATTGTTTTACGGATTTCTCGGTCTTCCTTCACCATATGTCAAATCTCATCGTCAGTATTTCCGGGGTGCGCGGAATTGTCGGATCGTCGCTTACGCCCGATGTCGTAACTCGATATGCGGCGGCGTTTGCGTCGTTCAGCAACGGCGACACCATCGTGGTGGGGAGAGACGGGCGAATGTCGGGAGAAGCGATCTCCCGCTCGGTAGTGGGTACACTCAATCTTTGCGGATACACCGTCATTGACCTGGGAATGGCGCCGACTCCAACCGTACAGATGGCTGTTTCTGCGTATGGAGCCGCGGGCGGGATCGCCATTACCGCCAGTCACAATCCGGAACAATGGAACGGCTTAAAATTTCTGAATCGAAAAGGAATTTTTCTCGACACTAACGAAAGTCGGGCGTTCCTGGCCCGGCTCGACGTCGAACCTTGCTTTGTGACCTGGGATAACGTAGGTCGCGTGAAACATGACACAGACTTTATCAAATCACACATCCAAGCGGTTCTTGCTTTGAAGGGAATCGATCTGGATGCAATCCGGGGACGGGAATTCTCCGTAATAGTGGACGCCGTGAACGCGTCGGGCAGCGTTGTCATTCCTGCATTGCTCCGAGAGCTAGGGTGTCGTGTCATCCCTATCGCTTGTGATGGAAGCGGGCACTTTCCTCATCTTCCGGAGCCGCTTCCCGGGAACTTGCGGTCGCTCGGCGAGGCAGTCCTTGCACATGGAGCCGACCTGGGTATCGCCGTCGATCCCGATGCGGACCGGTTGGTCCTATATTCGGAAACTGGAGAGCCCTTTGGCGAAGAATACACGATCACCACTGCCGTTGACGGGTATCTCTCTATGGGAACCGTTCCTGCCGGTTCGCCGGTCGTGGTCAATCTCTCCACCACTCGTGCCGTGGAGGACGTGGCTGCACGATATGCGGTTGCCGTCGAGCGTACACCTGTCGGAGAAATCAACGTGGTCAAGCGGATGCTGGAGACAGGTTCCGTGATAGGCGGAGAAGGTTCCGGCGGAGTGATCGTTCCGGCCGTTCACCCAGGGCGCGACTCCCTTGTCGGCCTGGTGTTGGCGTTGCACACGTTGGCAGCCTTCGGTGGCGCGGCCTCGGAATACAGGGCGTCGCTTCCCGCTTATACCATCGTGAAACGGAAATTCAACCTGGATGGAATGAATCCCGATGATATCATCGAGAGGGCGGCAAGTAGCTTCAGCTCGGAAAACGTCGATACACGCGACGGGGTCAGGATAGATTTCGAATCAGGATGGGTGCACTTGCGGAAATCGAACACCGAGCCGATCCTGCGCGTGATCGCGGAAGCGGGTACGACAGAACGGGCGGAATCACTTGCCAGGCAGGTAATGGAAACTTGTATGCCCGGGACATTACAACCGATTTGACAAACAACCTGAGCAGGCAGCCAGACCAGCGGCTGAAGAACTTGTGTTGTCAAATACACGAAAACGATAGAACACTTTCTTGCATTAAAGCATCGAGTACATCATGACTACAATTATCGACGTCTTTGCACGGGAAATTCTCGATTCGAGAGGGAATCCCACTATCGAAGTTGAAATCGAACTGGAGAGCGGCATTGTCGGCCGCGCCGCCGTTCCCAGCGGAGCGTCCACGGGCGCCCACGAGGCGGTGGAACTCCGGGACAACGACAAGAAAAGGTACGGGGGGAAAGGCGTTTTGAAAGCGGTGGAAAACGTGAACGACATTATTGCCGATGAATTGATCGGCTGGGATGTCCTGGACCAGATGGGTGTCGATCGTTTTCTGATCGAACTTGATGGCACGAGCAATAAAGCGCGCCTGGGCGCAAATGCCATTCTCGGCGTCTCTCTCGCAGCGGCAAGGGCGGGCGCCGATGCGACTGGTATGCCTCTGTATCGTTATATCGGCGGCACCAACGCCCGGTACCTTCCTACACCCATGATGAACGTTTTGAACGGCGGCAAGCACGCGGACAACACAGTCGATTTCCAGGAGTTCATGATCGTTCCTCACGGTGCGCCGACGTTCGCCGAAGCGGTGCGCATGGGAGCGGAGATTTTCCACGCCCTGAAAAAGGTCCTGGGCGCGGACGGCCACGCAACGTCCGTCGGCGACGAAGGGGGATTTGCTCCCAATCTCACATCCAACCAGGAAGCGCTCGATTACATCATGAAGGCGATTCGCAAAGCGGGCTACAAGGAAGACGAGTGTGCCATCGCCATCGACGTTGCAGCTAGCGAGATGTACCGCAAAGGCAAAGGTAAAAAATCGGGATTTTACCTGCGGTTCAAATCAGACGGTAAAAAGCTCAGCGCGGATGACCTTATTCAGGAATACGAATCCCTGATCAGGAACTATCCGATTATTTGTATCGAAGACGGGTTGGACGAGGACGATTGGGACGGGTGGCAGGAACTCACTAAAGCGCTGGGCGAATCAGTGCAACTGGTGGGAGACGATATCTTCGTCACAAACATTGAACGATTGAACAAGGGTATCGAACTCGGGATCGCGAATTCCATTCTTATCAAATTGAACCAGATCGGAACTCTCTCCGAAACATTGAGTTGTGTGGAATTTGCAAGAAGTCACGCCTACTCGTGTGTTATCAGTCACCGCTCCGGAGAGACGGAAGACACCTTCCTCGCCGACGTCGCGGTCGCGACCAACGTGGGGCAGGTCAAGACCGGTTCCATGAGCCGCACGGATCGGATCGCGAAGTACAACCAGCTCATTCGCATCGAGGAGGAACTCGATACCAACGGCATTTTTGCCGGTCTGTCCACGTTCAAGAGATGAATCGGAATCCCTATGCGCGTTGTACTGGCACCCGACAGTTTTAAAGGCACAATGACGTCGCTTCAGGCCGCCCGGGCCATGGAAGAGGGAATACGCGCCGTCGATTCCGACGCCGACATTCGGCTTTGTCCCGTGGCGGACGGTGGGGAAGGTACGGGTGAAGCGCTCGTATTCCATTGCGGTGGTTCCAAACGGCGGGGAAGGACGCTGGATGCGCTGGGAAGAACAATCGATGCGTACTGGTACGAATTGGACGATGAGAAAACGGCGGTGATCGAGGTCGCATCGTGCGCGGGATTGCCTTTGCTCGAACTTGAGGAACGCAACCCTCTCGTAACCTCGACGAAAGGACTGGGCATACTGATAAACGATGCCTTGCAGCAAGGTTTTCAAACCATCATGGTCGGACTTGGCGGCAGCGCAACCAACGACGGCGGTACCGGCATGGCCAGAGCCTTGGGCTTCCGGTTCCTCGATGCCGAGGGTGTGGAACTGGAGGAAGGGGGGGAAGCATTGACCCGGTTGGCCCGCATCGACGCGACGAATGTATGCACGGAACTGGAGAAAACGGAAATCATCGGCCTGGTGGACGTCGAGGCGCCGTTATATGGGCCACACGGGGCTACGCAGGTGTATGCGAGGCAGAAAGGCGCTTCCGAGGCGGACGTGCGGAACCTGGAACGAGCCATAAGACGCCTGGCGGAAATCTGTGCGCGCGATCTGCATATGAGCGGTTTTGACGCTCCCGGCGCAGGTGCGGCCGGAGGCACGGGTTTTGGAGTTCTCGTCTTTCTTGGCGGACGACTGGCGCCTGGAATCGCAGAAATCCTTGAGAGGATCGGCTTTAAGAAGCGGGCACAATGGGCTGATGTTATTATTACCGGCGAAGGTTCGATCGATGCCCAGACACTCCAGGGAAAGACGGTGCAAGGAGTGGTCGAGGAAGCGCAAGAGCTCGGTCGGGATGTGTTTGCCGTCT
>JALUUP010000476.1 GCA_027021285.1 Bacteroidota bacterium
CCGCGTTCGATCCCCTTCCCGGATCTTGATATCCATGACCGACGAGAGCTTGTCGCCGTACTCCGCGGAAAACCCCCCGGTGGAGAACGAGATGTCCTCGATGAGATCGACGTTGACCATGTTGATCGGACCCCCGGAATTGAACTGGTTCGGGTAGTGGTTGGTGGACGGTATTTCCATGTAATCCATGACGGTGAGGTTTTCATCCGGCGCTCCTCCCCGCACGATGAGCTCGTTGTTCTGGTCGTTGGAGTTTGCCACGCCGGGCAGGGTGTGGATGATCCGCTGCATGTCCTGCGCCGAGCCGGGCGAGCGACGAACCTCTTCCTTGTCCAGCCCGATGGTGCTCACCATGTTGGGCGTTGCGCTCTTCCGGAAGTAATCCGCCGTGACCACGACTTCACCGAGGCTTACGGCTTCTTCACGCATCTGGATGGAGATGTGCACGGGACGCCCGGTCGATACAACGATATTGGTGCGGACCACCGGCTGATAGCCGACGTACGACGCCCGGATGCTATGATTCCCGGCGGGAAGACGCAGAGAAAACGAACCGTCGAGATCGGTGACGGTTCCCATATGCGTGGAATCGAGGATGAGAAGATTCACGCCCACGAGAGGCTGCTGGGTCGAAGCGTCAACGACCGTTCCGGTCAGAAGGCCGTATTGATCCTGCGCCATGACCGGAGAAGCGAAAGAAAGGCAAAGCGTGATGACGACCGCGAGGTATTTGAGCATTGCAATTCCCTGATTCGACATGAATGGTGGCTGTGAGAATGAAGTCGACAAGCGTGATCCGGTTTCCACGGATTCATAAACGAGAACAAGGTACGAAACGATGCTTGAAGAGATGCAACGTTGAGAGAAAAAAACATGGTACCCGGAACGTACCCGTGTCAATTATTCACACCCCGTGAAAAATAGTCACAGGGATGAGGTATTATCTTCACGTGAAAAGGCCAATATGCATGGAATTGTAACAATTTCTTCCGCAGTGGATTTGCACGGAATTTGCATGGATAAAAGCCGGAGACTTTTTTCGGAACCAAACGAGATCAAAACGGACATGGAACTTTTCTTTATAACACTCGCCGCCTTCTTTATCCCTCTCCTGTGGATCCTTCTCCACAGACAACCACACTACGTCCAATCCCGATCCACTTACCTATCTCGAGCGGAAACAGCCAAATATTCACAAAAAAGACGCTTTCAGCATGGCTGTATCTCAGACTCAGACTTCAAGTTCCTGAACCGTTGATCTCGATCCGACTTTAATACGTATCTCCAAACGCAAAGTAATCCCGGTGAATCTTCACCGGGATTTTTTTGTGTGAAAATAAGTCACGGATGGACCGCTACCGTGGAAACGTGATCCCGCCCCTCGAGATGTCGATCCCGACGGCGCGGATGTTGGTTGTTTCCGGGTCGGGAGGCTGGAGCCATACCGAGTTGTTCCTGCCTTGCTTGTACTCGTAGGTGTCCTCTCCCCCGATGTCGATGAAGATGGCGGTCGTCGGCATGCCGACGCTCCAGGCGCCTCGTCGCCTGCTGGTGGCGTAGGCCACGCAGGTTCCGACCGGCTTGTACGTGTCGTTCCCGCCGATATTGGCGAACAGCGAAAACGAGCTGTTGAGCGAAGCGCCCAGCCCGCACGAGCGGCTGTCGGCGTCGGTCATGGTGTACGTGTCGTCGCCGCCGGCGTCGAGGTACACGCTCGCGGAGCCGTCGTGCGCCATTCCCAGCCCGCAGGTCATGACCAGGTCCGTCACGTCGTTCCCGCCGCCTTCGAGGAGGGCGGCCAGCGAGAAGTGCGCCGTGCCCGCCAGGTTGAAAAAGACGCCCCGGTAGCGGTCGTCGCCCCGGGCGTCGTGGAGGATGCCGTAGCCGTACCAGTAGCCGCTGGCCTGGGCGAACACGCCCGCGAAGTACTCGTCGTTGCCGTCGAGGTCGGAGAGGATCCCCAGCCCGCCGCTCATGTTGTAGCCGTCGGTGTGGTCGGCGCGGCGGCCGCCTCCGAAGCCCTGGGCGTCGCTCTCGTTGTGCTTCGGCGTCTCGTCGCCCACGTGGTTCAGTTCGGTGTCGTCGGCGATGTACCTGTCGTTTCCTTCCCTGTCGCTCAGCAGGCCGAGCCCCAGGCTGAAACCGTAGCCCTGCCCGTAGTACACGGAGCGGTAGAGGTCGTTGCCTGCTCCGTCGTGAAGAATCCCGATGCCGTACAGGCCCGCTCCCTGCGAAAAGCTTCGTGAGGTGTAAACGTCGTCGCCGTCGTAATCGAGCAGTAATCCGACACCGAAACGGCCGCACCCCTGCGAAAACTCGACCGATTCGTAGGTGTCGTCTCCGTCGAGGTCGAACAGCATCCCGATGCCGAGTATGCCGGCACCCTGCGTGTACAACCGCTCGTGGTCGTTCCGGTACCGGTCGTCGCCCCCGAAATCGATGCACACGGACACGGGCAGCGAAGGCGAGGACGACCCGACCGATCCCAGGTAGGTGTCGTCGCCGGAGAAATCGATCAGCAGCAGGCAGTCCTGCGGGTAGTGGACGTCGTCGTCGCCGTTGCTGAGGAGGATGCGCCCGGCGGGCGTCGGGATGTCGGCGCGAAAGCTTTGTTCCAGGCCCAGTGCGCGGAGCGTGTCGATGGCTTTCTGGACGACCTGGGCCAGTTTCATCGCTCCGAAAATCATATAGTTGCGGTCGAAGGCCAGCGCGGCGTCGTACACGGTCTTGTCGAACGTGTGGGCGTCGCATTGCGATTCCTCGAGGGTGGTGCTGAAGTAAATGTGCTCCAGGTCCTCCCGCGGGATGTTCCGGATCGCGTCGTCGCGGAGGGCGATCGCCTCGTTCAGCACGGCGACGATGCGAGCGACCGGTTTCCTGGCGGCGGGCGGGAGTTTCCCGACCTGGTCGCGTATGCGGCCTTCGAAATTCGACCACGAGAACGTCGGCAGGTCGTACGGCGTCACGCTGCCGAGCGGCTGGTTCCGCGCGAGGTAGATTTCACGGACGGCCTCCACCAACGGCTCCCGGTCGGACAGGCGCGGGGAGTAGTCCCACCCGTACTTCCCCATGTCCAGGCCGAGGTTCTTGGCGGACATCTGGATGAGAGCGGCGGGAAGCCGGATCTGCGTTCTGCGGTATCCGCCCATGTGACTGCTGTCGGGAAGCACGTAGGGCGCGTAGCGGTTGACCATGGTGGTGGAAAACGAGGCCAGCTTCAGCGGTTCGGCCAGCAGGTCGTCCATGTACGGCAACCGGAACGGGTCGGACGGGTTGGCGAGATTGGAGATCAGCGAGGGGCGGAAACCGACGCTGTCCGGCGACACGCCCATTGTGTCGAGCGCCATCCGGAGAACGTCCGTCTGGGCGTGTGAGGAAACGGGCAGGAACAACGCGAGGAGAACGAGTAGTCTTTTCATTGCAATCAGGGGCCTGTGTTACTTCGCAGTCAGTGTGGAAAATAGTGATTTGAAATGATCCAGGAATACGTGTGAAGCATGGCCGTCGCGAGGAGCAGGGCGAAAATGGTCCGGCTGAGCTTGAAAGGCGGCGCTTTCACGAAGTTGTACGCGAGAAACACGCCGACGGGAATCAAGCCGGGAGCGTAGAGGTTCCAGTCCTCGTACGCGCCGAATTGCGCTCTCCACACGAACAGAAAGATAATGGAGAACGAGGAAGCGATGAGCAGGAACACGTTGAACGGGCAGCGGAGAATTCTCCCGTGGATCGCGAGCGGCACGACGATCAACACCAGCGGACAGAGCAGGAAGAGGACGTTCACCATGTCGCGGTAGTATTCCCACGAGGGGACGGCGAGCTTCGAACCGAAATCCCCTCCATGACCGAGGGCATGGCTGTTGTACAGGAGCTCCCGGAGTGGAAGTCCGTTGAAATGAAAGGCCAGGAAGACACCGCCGATGATTCCCGCGAACACGCCCGCGCCCGCCAGGATCTCTTTGGTTCGTCGCTTTCTCATCGCGGTCACGTACAGGTACACCAGCGACGGGAGTATCCATCCCGCCAGGAGGTGGAAGCACATGGCGACTGCGAGCACGGCGCTCGGCTCGACCAGCGACGTCTTTTCGTTGAGAAACCGGTACGACGAATAGAGGTAGAGCGTCAGGAGTGTGGCCACGAGCGAGTAGTTCTCCACCGTGCCGAAAAACAACTGCATGAAACCGCAGGAAAAGATGAAAAGGGCAAAACGCCATCCGGCGCCGGGGATGTCGCGCGCAAACCGTAACACCAGGTAAACGAAAAACCCGCCGCTCAGGGCGGAGAGCACCTGGTACGAGTGCAGGACCGACCACCCGAACCATGACTGCGTGTAGAACCAGAAGCGCGAATGCACGTACAGTTCCAACAGCTCGTCGTGGTTGGCGAAGTATCCCCGCGCGGGGACGTCCTGCATGATCTTGGTGGCGAACCGCAGGCCGTCGCGGTTGACGTCCATGTTGGCGAACGTGATGAAAAGCGCCACGGCGAAGAGTGACACCGCGAGAGAGAGAACGGTCTTGCCGTATGCGGGGAGCATCGAGAGATCAGGAAGCATGTCCCGCCGCGCGAATCGGCGGGCGAGCGCGATGCCGATGATCGCAGCGAGCATGAGCGCCGCGTACCACTCCGCTCCAAGATGCCGCAGTTGGTTGAAACCGAACCAGGTTTCGTCTCCGGTGAACCCCGCCAGGATATACGCCGCCTGCATCAGTACCAGGACACCGATGTACAGGATATGCTCCGGGATGTTCGCAGGGATTCTTTTCCGCTTCACGGCAGGTAGCCGGTAGTGTGATTCATGTTTTCATGACTGGTACTATCCGCAGGCGCTTATTTCTGGTACAGCAGTTTTCTCACGACCGTGCCGCTCGGCGTCCGCAGGTGGACGAAGTACAGACCCCGCGGCAGGTTCCCGCCGTTGAACGCGACGGAATGCCGGCCGGGGCGCACCGTGCCTTCTGCCAGCGTCCGGACGAGTTTCCCCGTGGTGTTGTAAATATCCAGCCGTACGCGGGTCCGGCCGGACTGGCCCGGCGACGCAGGAGGAACCTCGTACGTGATCGTCGTCACGGGCGACCCCGATTCGGAGCCGGGACCGAAGGGATTCGGGTAATTTATCAACAGAGCTGCGCGCGCAGGGACATCGGCGTCCCGGATCGACGTCGGCGTTCCCGGCGTGCGGAAAATAACGCGCGAAGGAAGCCGGGAGTCGTGGTAGAAGAGGTTGTCGGCGACCAGCGTGTCTCCCGCCGTGTACAGGGAATCGCCGTTGTTCAGGTTGATATCGAACCGCGGGTAGTCCGAAGAGCTGATGACCACGCGGATACGATGCCCCTTCAGGAACGTCATGCCGAGGTTTTGCAGTTCGACGCGCACCGGGTACACCTGTCCCGGCGTGAGCAATTCCCCGGTTCGGTAGGAAAGGCGGAAGCGCAGCCGCCGAATTCCATCCGTCAGGATGATCGAACGGCCGTCGGGGTACACGTCGCAAAGGCGCACGGCCACGTCGGTGTCTTCCCGGTTCGAGGAAACGAAGAGTTCCACCGTCACGGGGCCGGTGATTTCCACGTCGCGCGTGAGAACCGGTGTGGTGAAGATCAGGACGTCGGAGCGGCTTTCCACCGCGTCGCGGATGTCGAGTGGACCTGCCTTGACGCTCGGATCGAAGGGATTGAAACGTGCCGCTCCGTGGGACGGCGAGGGGTCGCGCGGATCGTACACGACGGTGTCGGGCGGGGCGATGGCCGTGGGCCTGGACGCTGACAGCACGCCGCCGGAGAGGAGATACAGGGTGTCGGCGCTTTTGGCCATCGACGGCCAGTCGTCTGTTGTGCGCCACTCGTTCACGCCCATCTGGTAGTACCGCACGTACGGCGTTTGATCGAAGCCGTTCGCGACGCCGCGCAGGTAGTAATCGAAGAAGCGCAGTACCTCGCCGTCCGGGTAGCGGTCGGCGTCGGGAAACACCAGCTCGCCCTGTTCTTTCTTCCCGACTTTCGAGTGCGTCCAGGGACCGAACAGCAGGCGGTGCTTGTCGCGCACCGCGGCGTCGCTCCGGGCGCGGAGATCTTCGAACGACCGAAGCACGTCGTCGGGGAAGTGGTCGAACCAGCCGCCGATGACGAACATCGGCACCGCGAACTTCTCCGGGAAATCGGAATTGCTCTCGACGAATTGCCAGGTCAGGTCTTTCGTGGGATGCGACTTGACGAGGTCAAGGGAGACGAACCCGAGCCGTTCGAGGGTGGTGACGTGTTCCAGCCGCAAGTCCCCGCCGTAGAAGTAGTCCGAGTATTTCGTTTTGAAATCCTTCACGATGGGAACGCAGCATACGAGGTGCGGAGGGTGGTGCCGCGCCGTCAGGTACTGGATCATTCCCAGGGCCGAGGGGCCCCAGGTTCCGACTTTTCCGTTGCACCAGGGCTGCGCCGCAATCCATTCGATCGCGTCGTAGCCGTCCAGGCCGAGATCGTAGCCCGGGACCTGCGCCGATTTCGAGCCAAACCTGCCGCGCCAA
>JALUUP010000477.1 GCA_027021285.1 Bacteroidota bacterium
CAGGTTGTCGGTTATGTCTCCGTGTCAGCTGAAGATAACCCGCGAATAGAAGATACCAGTGACCGGGAGCGACTTGCCTCATGTCTCGAGGTGGCGGAGTTCGAGGAAATCCTCAAGGCTGTCGTGGCGCTTCTTGAAAATGAACGGGACGAAGACCGAATAAAACCTGACCGCGAAAGACCGATGGATGATCTGTTCGAGGGGCTGTCCGCCGGGGAACTTGTCGCGGAAGTCATCGCTCTTTCCGATGAAGGTGCCAATGCATCGGAAGCGGTCCCGTTGCTTCGTGCGTTCAGCGACTCCCTGGACTCGGCCCGCAAGACGATTCAGGAACGATTCGTTTATTACAGCCGCATGGCTACGGTGGGAACTATCGCCCAGATGCTGGTTCATGAAATCCGCAACAGAACTACAGCCTTCGGCAGTTTTCTTGAGTTTATCAAGAGCAGATTCGGACCCTTTAAAGATAAGGATATTGAACGAGAATACCGTTGTGCAGACAATGCGATAAATACCCTTGAACGTCTCGCAGACACCTTTGCTCCTCTGGCGAGCCGCGCATTCAGACGCCGAAAGCGACACTCGATTCTGGAAGATCAGATCAGAGAATGTCTGGCGTTGCAACAGGCCGAAATCAAAAGAAAGAATATCCGATGCCGCGTACCTGACTCCGAAACCCATGTGGCGGCAGACCCGGGCGAAGTCGATGCCATTATCCTGAATCTGATTACGAATGCTATCTACTGGCTGGGAGATGTTCCAAAGGAAAACAGGGAATTGGAGTTCCGCTTGGTCTTCATCAACAATGGAGATCGGGTGCGAGTATGGATCAACGATACGGGCCCCGGGCTTGATGCGGATGATGTGGAGAAGGTCTTCTGGCCCGGTGTGACCAGAAAGCCCGGCGGGATAGGAATGGGGCTTACCGTGGCATCCGAGTTGGTGGCGGCATACGGGGGCCGCATGTCAACGAAGCATCCGGGAACGAAAGGCGGAGCATCGTTTGCCTTTGATCTTCCTTTAAAGAAATGATCACATGGGAGCTGATGGCATGTTGAAATTGCTCTTTGTTGACGATCAACTAAATGACGATTCAAGCAGTGCGTCAATTGCGGCAAGAAAGCTTGAGGCAATTGATGAATATTCCATTATCCGGGCAGACTTCAGCGACGCGGAACAGAAAATCGATGACATCGTCCCAGATCTGATAATACTTGATCTTCAGGAAGAGACTGCATCGGGAGAACGGAGTTTTACAGGAACCAGTACATGTGAATGGATTTGGGAGAACCGTTTTTGTCCTATTGTGGTTTATTCGGCTTTTCCTGATCAGCTCTCGGAAACGCATAGGTCTCACCCCTTTATTGAGGTTGTTAAGAAAGGAACGAAAGGAGTGGAGAGCCTCAAAAGGTCAATTACCAAACTGCGGCCTCACATTGAATCGATTCGAGAAGCTGAAAAAAGTATAAGGAAAGAGTTTTCAGTCGCCATGCGTGAAGTAGCGCCATACGCATACGACACGTTCAAGGATAATCCTGATCGACGGAACGATGCAATCCTCAGGTCCGGCAGACGTCGTCTTGCCGCTCTTATGGACGGGCTTTCAAAGGACGGAACCCGGCTTGCCAGCTGGGAGCAATATCTGTGCCCACCTGTCTGTCCAGATATTCAGCTGGGTGACATCCTGAGAAAGACGGATGGAAAAGATGATCCAGCTTCTTTCCGTGTGGTTCTTACCCCTTCCTGTGATCTTGTGTCATCCGGCGGTCGGAAGCCGAAGGTAGACAAAGTTCTTGTCGCGTGTTGTTGTCCGATTGAAGATGCATTGATGCGTATACAGATGAAACCCGGCCGAAAGAAGCTGAACGACGGAAAAGAATTGGAGGCATTTAAGGAACGTCTTACAAAACATATCCTGACACAAGGATACCACAAGATGATGATCCCATTCCCTTGTTTGGAGGGAAGAATCCCGGCAATGGCGGCTGACCTGCGCGAGTTAGAATTCATCCCTTTAGGCGACATAGGTCTTTCGGACAAGACTTTTCTCAGGATTGCCTCCATAGACAGTCCTTTCCGGGAACTTGTTTCTTGGGCATATCTGCAAATAGCCTGTCGACCGGGACTGCCGGATCGTGATTTCAACTTATGGTGTGATGAGATTGTGGCCTTGCTGAAAGAAGAAAAAAAGAAAGATTGCAGCTGACATACATGAAAGCTTTTGATTTCTTTTGTGGAGCCGGAGGTTTGACCCGCGGGTTGCTCGATGCGGGTATAGAAGTCGTCGCCGGATTTGATTGTGACGAGCGATGCCGGTACACATATGAACATAATAATCCAGGTGTGCGCTTTGTCGAAGCCGACATCAGGAAAATAAATATAAATGACCTTATGACAAAGGGCAGGATGCGCAAGTATAATAATGTGTTGTTTGCCGGGTGCGCTCCATGCCAACCATTCAGTTCGCAACGCAAAGGAAACGAACGACGTCATGATGCGACATTGCTGGGCGAATTCGGTCGTCTGGTGGAGGCTGCGTTACCGGGATATGTTTTGATTGAAAACGTCCCCGGTATCGCCAGGGTGCATGGCTTCAGCACCTTTCGCCGTTTTCTTCGCATGCTGGAAGCAAACGATTATCTGTTTGTCTATGACATCCTCGATGCGAAACGTTATGGCATTCCTCAAAATCGGCGGCGCCTTGTATTGCTCGCGAGCAGACACTTGCGGCCGTCGTTGCCTGAACCTAAATATGGCACCCCTCTGCGCCCATTCAGGACAGTACGGCAAGCCATCTCACACTTTCCGGCGATCAGCGCAGGAGAATGTCATCCCGACATCCCGAACCATGTTGCCGCGTCCATTTCAGAACTGAACCTCGAACGTCTCCGCCATACGCCGCACGATGGCGGAGACCGAAGGTCGTGGCCGAAACGTTTGAGGTTGGAATGCCACAAGGGCAATTATGAAGGTCATACCGACGTGTACGGACGAATGTATTGGGACCGCCCTGCTCCCGCACTTACGGGGCGCTGTCACAGTATTTCTAACGGCAGATACGGTCATCCTGAACAGGACAGGGCAATCTCACTACGCGAAGCTGCGGCAATACAATCGTTTCCCGACGGTTATGAATTCTTTGGCTCTAACAAATATGTCGCCTTGCAAATTGGTAACGCCGTCCCCGTCAGACTGGCGGAACACCTCGGGAGGCATATTCTCCAACTGGAGAACAGCAGAACAATGAGCGAAGTGCATTCAATGATATGCGTTTAAGTAAAGGCTATGCATTCGATAGCTAACCAAACTGGTATTTTCTAGTACGTAATTTCGATTACTATTGCGACAAGATTTTATCAATAAGGCGCTCGTACATAAGATGAATTCTACTCGCGAGATCGACTTTTGGAAATAGCTAGAAAAGAAGGTAATTCATACCCAAAGTTGCACTAGGTTATCGTCCGGGACAGTTGTTTTCAAAAGCTGTCGTAGGAGCGGAACCAGGTTTCCTTTCGATGATTGAAACGCCACTTGATCTCTTTGATATACGGTGGAAAATTAGAATATCTCACACCACGATATTGATGTAACCAATGTTTCGCGTGGCACCAGAACCCTTCGATACCGTTAATGTGCGAGCGGCCTTTTGGTACCCCCTTTTTTTTCACAGTCACATGATTCCTCTGGATGGATAGGGAGGCATACGCATGCATAGCATTAAATAAGGTCAGATAAATGCAAACCGCTTGACCGGCAAGAAATTACGCAGAATGACTTAACATTTCTAAATCGCCTTTTCTTCATTCCTCATGCAATCCAACAATTCTATAATTCTCTGATCCACCAACCTACAAATCAATCTATCTTCTAACCCACTATTCATTTAGCATCTCTCTCCCATGGTACGTGGTTTGTTGCCTGTGGTCTTATTCGCAAATCCGTCAGTTATTTCAGCATTCAGCAGCGGTCTCCCTTCATCCATTCTTCCACCGGCAGCGGGGGCGGCTTCCTGCCGTAGAAGAAGTCATCCATTCTCAGGGCGAATTCGCGGAAGAAGGGTGAGGTGCGGTTGCCCGCTCGGACAAGGTTGTGCAGCAGGCTGTCGGGGTGGGAATAGGGGCAGACGCGAACGCAGCGGCCGCAGTCGGTGCCCGCAGCGCACCAGTACGCGAAGCACGCATCGGAGTTGAGCTTCCAGCGCAGCACTCCGTCCAAGGGACGGCGGTCGTCGAAGGGCAGGGCCCGGCTCGGGCAGACCTCGGCGCATTTCCTGCACCGGCGGCAGAAATCGATGACCGAAGCGTCGCTGGTTCGGGTATCAAGTGATAAAGGCATGTCCGTGGTCACAACGGCGATACGCACGCGCGGCCCGAGGCGCGGAGTCATGAGCAGACCCAGCCTGCCGATCTCGCCGAGGCCCGCGTCGCGCGCCACAAGGGGACAGATCACGCGGTAGTTCCCGTCGATATGGGCCCTGGCGGAATAGCCGAGGTTCCGGATGAACTGCGCCACCTGGACGGCGATGGCGCCCGCGTTCAGGTACTGCCGCGCGGTCTCCATCACCGTGGGCCCGTACGGAGCATGATCCATCATGGACTTGTCCATCTCCACGGTCAAGGCGATGGCGAAGTCGTGGTTGAGCGCGACCTTCTTGCCGTAGTCAGTCCCCCGGCCGATCGTGCTGTAGAGGTGGTAGTCGCGCAGCCCGGTAATTCCGGTGGAGTGCGCGCCGAGAATGCGAGTCCAGCTCTTGATGAATCGCGCTGCCCTCTCCGGATGAACCTCGACGCGGTTCGTCGCTGGACGTCCATCGACGATGGGAGCGAACTGCTCCACCGCCGTGAAACTGGCGTCCGCTGCGGAGAACTGCAATGGGTCGTAGTATTTCGCTCCTTTCTCGAGGAGTCCGGGCTTCGCCCTGAACCGGTTATCGAGAGCTTCCGTTTCCGGACGCGACGCGTAATATTCCCTGTATTTTTCCGTGCCGGGCTCCAGGAGCCGACGTGAGAATATCACGTCGCGCTCGTCGAATCTCCGCCGGGGAACGTCTTCTTGCGGAAGCGAGGCTTTGACAGGGAAAAGCAGGACAATCACGAACAACGCCGCCAGAGCTGAAAGCACGGCGGAAACGATCTCGTGGTGGGGAAAGGAAACCAGCGCGGAAACCATGAACGGGGCAGGAAGCGTCACGGACAGGAGCAGGGCGTGTATTCCCGCCCGTCGTTCGTTTTCGCGAAAGGATACGAGGCTCATCCACAGCATGAGCGCCAGGATCGATGTGCCTATAACAAGGGCGACTGCGGGCATGAGCTGAAGAATCATAACGGGATCAAGATAATCGATTGCACCGGGAGCTCCAATTCCACGGGTACCCGGCAGTTCGCGGAAGGAAGCGGGAATCCTTATATTTTAACCGCAAAGAAAGAATGAAAGGGAGGGGGATTTGAAAATTGAAATTTGAGATTTGGAATTTGCGCTTCTTGATGGCATATGCGTTTGCTTGTAGGTCGTGGTTCGTAGCTCATAAATATTCGCCAATTCGTCCATCAGTTCAGCATTAAGCATCGCTCGTCCGTCGTCTGTGGTCCGTGGTTCGACTCCGCTCACCACTACGTGGTTAGTGGTCTGTCGTCCGTGGTCCGTGGTTTGATTCGCTGATTCGATAGAAGAATATCTCAAAGGGAGTCACGTCATGTCCCGTCGTACTCAACGTGTTGTATGTGGAATGATCATCGTGCTGTGTTGCGTTTCGGTCATAGGCTGTACAAGTGACGCGGACAGTGAAGCGGTGGAATACCCCAGGGATTTCATCGATCGGTATCGGCCGGCAACGTTTCGGCAGATGAAGTTCGGTGTCTATGTCGAGTACGCGAGCTATCTCTACGTCCGTAAGTACACGACGGAACAGATTGTCCGGGAAATCCAGTTCTACGACAATCTCGGAGTCGATATTTTTCGGCTTGATATTCGTTATGATCACTGGGTCGCCGGCGACCGGGAGAGCATCGCCAAGATCGAGCGGGCGGTCGCGGAAGTGCGCAGGCTGGGAAAACAGCTCTGGATTTCGATCTACGGTATTGAAGCATGGAACGGTCCGACACGGAATGACTACGGCTCGGCATCCTGGGAGGATTGGAAGAACATGGCGCGGGAAGAAACGCGCCTCGTGATCGAAAACTTCGATCCGGATTACCTGGCGATTCTCCCCGAGGCGCCCAGCCTGATGCAAAACCAGGTCGAAACGGAGATCGAAACCGGCGAATGGGTGGCTTTCGCGGAAGAGTTGGCGTCGCAAGTGAAATCCATGTCGCCCAACACGATTGTCGTCGCCCTGACGGCGCTGCAGATAGAGGAACCGAGAATTGAGAACCGCACTTACTTCAGAGAGATCATGCGGCGACACAACGACATTGATGTCGTCGGCGTCGATCCATACAGCATTTATGAACTGGAGACGTTTACGAAAACCTACGCGTTGCCAGATACGGATTCCGCGAAGGAATTGT
>JALUUP010000478.1 GCA_027021285.1 Bacteroidota bacterium
AAAAAATCCTCACCGTGGACGACGTCCGGGAAATCAATGGATACTGGGTGGGAAGGAAGATGGAGATGCGAAACATGAAGGATGAACACCGGACCGTACTGGAATTGAAAGAGGTCAAGTTTGACCAGGGATTACGCGAGGACTTTTTCAGTATAAGAAACCTGAAAAGGATGGAGTGACACGCGTGGCCCGTTGGAGGAAATACGGATCGTCAGGAAGAATGCACCAGGCTGCAGGCCCGTTGTTGTTCCTCTGTCTCTTTGTTCCGGTTGCGACGCAGGGTCAGGACGTGCGTCTCGGTGGCTTCCTGCAGCTTGATAAACGTTTCGATATTGGAGGGAACGACATTACGATCGCGGATTTTTACAATCGCTTTCGGTTTGAGGTGAACGCACCTATTGGAAAACAGCTCTCCATGTTCACCAGTGTGGACGTTCGTTTTTACGATTTGAGCCGCGTGCGGTCGCTGGTCGGATTGGAAGACCTCGAGCAGGGATACCCGACCGACTTGTCGCTGTGGGAAGCCTATATCGACGTCTATAATTTCTTGTTGAACGGGTTTGATGTGCGAATAGGAAAACAGCGATTGGCTTGGGGCACCGCGGACAAGCTCAACCCCACCGACAATCTCAATCCCGATGATTTTTCCGACCTCGTCAATTTCACGGAGAAGATCCCGACCTGGGCGGCAAAATTCATGTACTACGTCGGTGATTACACGATTACCGCTGTTTGGTTGCCTTCGTTTACACCGATTCTTTTGCCCCGCAACAGCGCGTCACTTTTTCTTGGCGAGCAGAGTGAAATGTTTCAGAGTGTTGTGACATTGCCCGCCCCGGAACCCCGAAACAGCATGTTTGCGATCAAGGTGGGTGGTAATGCCGGCAGTTGGGATTACTCGCTCAGCTACTTCAACGGATACGACGACGTGCCGATCTTGCGCGATGTCAACATTCCCGTCAACAATACCACGTCCGAAACCGGGTCGCTCGATTTTGGATTCCCGCGCATGCAGGTCGTTGGACTGGATTTTGCCACCGAGATCTCCGGCGCGGGTTTTTGGGGCGAAGGCGCCGTCTTCTTTCCGGAAGAGCAGGTCTCCAGGATCAATCTCGGACGTTTCGTCTCTACGAATATCGAATTGGAGAGTGCGCCATATTTCAAATTCACACTTGGCGGTGATTACACGTTTTCGAACGGCGTTTACCTTAACGGACAGTGGATGCACGGGTTTTTCACGGAACGCGGAAGCGCCGCGCTGCACGACTATTTTATCGTTGAACTGGAGAAAAAATTGTTGAAGGACGAAGTGAAAATCAGCCTCGGCGCCGGCCTGGAAGTGAGCCAGTGGCGTAATGTAACGGGTAACTACGGCTACGGTTTTTTCCCAAAGGTAACGTATGCGGGAGTGGACAATCTGGAAATGACTGCCGGAATTTTTGTGGTGGGAGGTACGACAACAACGCTTTTCGGAAGCTGGAATTCGGCGGATCAGGTATATACGAGTATAAAAGCGAGTTTCTAAATATGAGAATACATACGAAACGATTCACCCGGTATGAGTTTTGTCTCCTGAGGCATCTGGCAGTAATGACAAGTGCGATCGGAACACGGAAGATGGAACGGATTCAACCGGTTTACTTTTCGATCTTGAAAGGAGGATGAAATGGCACACGATCCCGTTTGCGGCATGGAAGTCGCAAGTCCCGCACAACACTCGCTGGAGTATGAAGGAGAGACGTACGAGTTCTGTTCACCCGCATGCAAGGACAAGTTCTCTGCCGACCCGGCCAGCTACGTGAAACCGAAGCCACAGGAAGTCGTGGCGACGAACAGAGCCGACAAAAAAGGTATCGAGCGAATTCAGGTACCCATTATCGATATGCATTGCGCGTCGTGCGCGGTGACCATCGAAAATGTGGTGAGGAAATTGCCCGGTGTCGTGAAAGCGAACGTCAACTCTGCTTCGGAGCAGGCGTTTGTAAAGTTTGACCCGCGTAAGACCGGGACTATGGAAATTCTGGATGCAATCAAATCAGCGGGTTATCAGACAGGAAGAGCGACGCTCAAGCTGGGAGTCAGGGGCATGTACTGCGGATCCTGTGTCGCGAAAATCGAAAATGAATTGCGGGCGGTTCCCGGGGTGATTGACGCGAGCGTAGATTTAGCAACGGAATCGGCCCAAGTCGACTACCTGCCTTCCATGGTACGGATTTCCGACATTAAGAAAGTGATCGAACGGCTCGGTTACACGGCCATTGAAACCACGTCCCCGGTGAAGGCCGTGGCCGTAGCGGGGGAGGAAGAGAAGGAAGAAGTGGATGAAAATCAACTGGCGCGTGAAAAGGAATACAAAACCCTGATGCGCAAGTTTATTTTCGCCGCCGTCGTGGCGGTACCGGTTATGATCTTCAGCTACCCGGACCTCCTGGGCCTGCCGGAACAGTTCCAGCGGGGAAGCGAAACGTTGCGTTGGATCTGGATCGCAATGGGCTTGATCAGTTTGCCGGTGATGTTCTGGTCCGGGTCCCAGTTTTACACCGGCGCCTGGGCGGCCTTCAAGAACCGCGCTGCAAACATGCATACACTCATTGCCACGGGGATTACCGCGGCGTGGCTGTATTCGACGGTTGCCGTTCTTTTTCCGGACATCTTTCCGCAGGAAGCCCTGGCCGATCAGTTTTACGACGTGGTTTCGGTGGTAGTGGCGCTGGTCGTGCTCGGGATGGCCATGGAGATCAGGGCGAAGGGGAAAAGCTCCGAGGCTATCAAGAAACTCATTGGTTTGCAGCCGAAGACGGCCAGGGTCATTCGAAACGGCAAGGAAATGGACGTACCGGTCGAGGAAGTGGTTTTGGACGAAATCATCCTCGTTCGTCCCGGGGAAAAAATCCCGGTGGATGGAGTTCTTGTTGAGGGCAACTCTTCCATCGACGAGTCCATGATTACCGGAGAAGCCATTCCCGTGGAGAAGAACGAAGGCGATGAAGTCATCGGCGCCACCATTAATAAGACTGGTTCGTTCAAGTTCAAGGCGACGAAGGTCGGAAAGGACACCGCCCTGTCGCAAATTATCGAAATGGTGCAGCAGGCGCAGAGCTCGAAAGCTCCCATTCAGCGTATCGTGGACAAGGTCTCCGGGTATTTTGTTCCCTCGGTAATGATTCTTGCCATTCTCGCGTTCGTGGCCTGGTACGACTTCGGCCCCGATCCCAACCTGGTTTACGCGCTCATCGTATTTGTGACGACGTTGATTATTGCTTGCCCCTGCGCGCTTGGATTGGCGACGCCTATTTCGCTCATGGTTGGAGTCGGTAAGGGAGCGGAAAACGGCATCCTTATTCGAAGCGGCGAGGCGCTCGAAACCGCGCAGAAGCTGAATGCCATCATCCTGGATAAGACGGGAACCATTACCGAAGGAAAACCATCGCTTACTGACATCGTCACACGCAACGGATTTGACGAGAACGCGGTTCTTCGGTATGCCGCTTCGGTGGAGAAAGCGTCGGAGCATCCGCTGGGCGAGGCCATTATCTCCGGAGCCAAGGAACGCAATGTTGAATTGAGCGAACCGAGGGACTTCAATGCTGTCGCCGGACATGGCGTCGAAGCAACCGTCGATGGAAATAAAGTCCTGCTGGGCAACCTGAAGTTTATGCGCGATCGAAACATCGACGTCGGCGACCTGGAGCAGGAGAGCGTCAACCTTGCGGATGGCGGGAAGACTCCCATGTTCGTTGCCGTCAAGGATGCTGTGGCTGGTATTGTTGCGGTAGCGGACACGGTGAAAGACGATTCCAAGGAGGCTATCGCACAACTGAGAAAACTGGGGCTCGAGGTCGTGATGATCACTGGTGACAACCAGCGGACCGCAAACGCCATCGCGCGCACTGTCGGTATTGACAGGGTGCTGGCCGAAGTATTGCCCGAAGATAAAGCGCGCAACGTGATGAAGCTGCAAAAGGAAGGCAAGAAAGTGGCCATGGTCGGTGACGGCATAAACGATGCTCCCGCCCTGGCCCAGGCGGACATCGGCCTGGCAATCGGCACGGGTACGGACGTCGCCATCGAGGCTTCCGATATAACCCTGATCAAGGGAAGCCTGAAGGGCGTTGTGCTGGCGATCCAACTTTCGAACGCCACGATGAAGAATATCAAACAGAACTTGTTCGGCGCGTTCTTTTACAACGGACTCGGCATTCCCGTAGCTGCGGGCATATTGTTCCCGTTCTTCGGCGTACTTTTATCGCCCATGATTGCGGGCGCGGCCATGGCGTTCAGCTCGGTTACGGTTGTCACCAATGCGAACCGCTTACGCCGGTTCAAACCGAAATTGTGAAAATGATAAAACGCGTGTGCTCAACAGCCGAGGGTACGCATTTGCATAGAATTGAAATCAGGTCGCACACGTATCCATTAGCCGCGGCCCTGTGGATAACGACACGTGTCTGCACATAAAAAGGAGAATAAAATGGCTATCGACCAAATAATTGTGACGATCGGCGGAATCCTTCTTGCCGTGACCGTCGGATGGTACTTCTGGTTTTCCAAGGCGAAGGGCGCCCATTTACAGGTCAATCGAAGCGGGATCCAGGAAGTGCTGATAACAGTGAAGGGCGGCTACACGCCCGATGTGATCGTGGTCGAAGCGGGCAAGCCCGTTCGACTGAACTTCCGCCGAGAAGAAACGGCGGCCTGCTCCGAGCAGGTGCTGTTTCCCGATTTCGGCAAGCAAGCGACACTTCCGCCGAATAAAACAATCCCCATCGAATTCACGCCGGACAAGGCCGGCGAGTACGGCTTCCAGTGCGCGATGGGTATGTTGCGCGGGAAATTGATCGTTGAATAGTTGCCGGACACCGGCGCGGATAACATAGGGCAACCCTATGTGAATGATTTTCTCAACCAGGACTGATCCTCCTCGGTGGCTGTCGGGCAGTACATACCCGGCAGCCACTGTTTGTTTTGACTGTGAGTGACTCTTGGCTTGCGGGAATAAAACGCAGCGAATACCCTGACTGTTATACAAATGCATGCGGTAATTCTCCCGACTTCGTTTCAATGGATGCGGCGCCGCATTGTTTCGCGGTGCGATTATATGTATGCAAAGTTCGTGTTGACAGCGTGAAAACAGTTACCGGCAAACCCTTTTTCTTGCTGAGCTTGCCTTTTTACCTGGTTTCCAGGATTGATGAATACCGGGATTGGTTCATGAACGAGGTTCGTAACCGGTGAATAGTTGTTATACGAAGTCCCGGTCGGTACAGGGGAGCGAATTCCGATTCCATCTCATGACCGATTCGTGATGATGAAGGAAATACGTAATATACTTGCAGCGCAATGATGGTGAGAATAATCTACATGTTGGCGGCAATGTGTCTTCCAATTGTTTGGGGCGCGTGTAACTGGAGCTCGTCGCCTGACGGCGAGCCATCGGAGACTTGCGGCAATTTCACCAACCCGACCGACGGTCGGTCGTGGCTGTATGCCGCGTGGGAAAAACGCTACGACGGCGAGCGCGTGTTTACCGGCGACACGCTTTCAGTCACTGTCATTGCGACGGAAGGCGAGGAGGTAACCTTTCTGGAAGGCTCCATCAGCGAGGGCGCTCTCTCGATGCAGGACACGACCACGTTCACGTTCCGGCGGGAAGGCTCTCTTTACAGGCAAGTCGGAATAAATCTATCGCGCATATTCGGGATCGTCGGAAGTCACGATGGAGTCCTTTTACTCGGTCCCGTCGATTCCAACCGTGTGACCATAGATATCAACACGTCCCTGTTTTCCCTTCGCCGGCAGACTGGAAAGAACCGGTTCGTGGGACACGCCGATGTCGTCGAGTTGTTTTCGGATACATACAAAGATGTCGTTGTCTATTACGACGAAACACCAACCTATGTCGATGGGCCCGGACACCTCGCGATTTTCTCTTCCAGGGAAGGAATGGTGGTGACGATCTATTTTGGGGGATACAGTCCCATCGAGCAGTTCGGGTTTAAACTTGTTAAATGATGCGGCCGATTCGTCGTAAGACGTGATAGTATTCAACCTTGGGGCGCCCCGGTGACACGCCGCGAAACACCACCGGGGGAATATCATGGCTGGTTTGAACGGTTCCCGCCCGTCACATACATCGCTCTGGAATAAAACCGAACAACGAAAGATAAACCTGCCTCACGAAACTGAAATCCGGGGATAAGGTTTGTACATCTAGTAGCATTCCGTAATTTCTGCGTAACGGAAAAACGAATATCGTTAGTGCGTCCGGTTTTCGGCATTATTCTTTTTCGCAGCCTTGAACGACAGTCCTGATCATACAATTTCTTTCGTATTAAACGACAGGGTAATTCGAACAACTGAACGACCCGGCCTGCCTGTGCTCGACTACCTTCGACGGATAGTTGGAATGAACGGCGTCAAGGAAGGATGCCGGGAAGGCGATTGCGGAGCGTGCGCTATTCTCGTCGGCGAGTTGGTGAACGGCGCG
>JALUUP010000479.1 GCA_027021285.1 Bacteroidota bacterium
ACTTGAAGTTGTAATCCGCGTTCCGACCGTAACCGAACCGCTCCGCTTCCTCCCACTGCTTCGGGTTTCCGTGTATCCCCTCGCCGAACGTGTACTGCCGTGTTTCGATCACGTCTCCGTCCTCGTTCTGGACCTGGACGTCGAGATCGAACCCGGCGTACCGCCCCACCCATTTCTTGATGGAGAACTCGACGATACGATTCCCGATTTCAACTTCCGTGTAATTCACCACGTCCTGGGCCACGAAGCTGCCCACGAACAGGTACATCAGGTAGAGGATAACCAGGAACAGGGGAATGCCCACCCACGTGTTGATGGCAAGCCTGCCCACGAAGGTGGAAACCCGGCGGGGGCGCGAGACGTCGGTCACGACCCGGGCGATGATTTCGTTCACACGGTTCCGGCGCTCGATGTAGATTTCGTCGCGGGACGACATGGGCTCGACGCCGTGCCGCTGGGCGATAACCTCGTCGCCCTCCAGGAGGAGCAGCGCCTCGCCCTGGGAGCCGGTGACATGGAGCATTTCGTGCAGGCGGTGGTGCAGGCGGGGATCCTGGTTTCCTTCCCGTGCCCGTTCGATCGCGGCGGGCAGGTTGTCCAGGCCCGCTTTCCGGACAGCCACCGTTTCGACCACCGGCACGCCCAACAGGGACGAGAGCTTTTCCACGTCGATGTCCATGTGGTGATGCCGGACTTCGTCCATCATGTTCAGCGCCACCACTACTTTCTTGCCCATGTCGATGATCTGGAGCGTCAGGAACAGGTCGCGCTCCAGATGCAAGGCGTCGACGACGTTCAGCACCACGTCCGCGTTGAGGATGATGTCCCGGGCCACGCGTTCCTCGTCGTTGAACGACGACACACCGTAGATGCCCGGCGTGTCGTACATCACGAAATCCTTGTACCGGGCGCGGGAAATCTCCACCGTGGTTCCGGGAAAATTGGAAACGTCCGCGTACACGCCGCCAAGGTAGTTGAATACCACGGACTTGCCCACGTTTGGATTGCCGACGAGCACCAGGGTGGGACTCTGGAGATCAACGGGAAACTTGTCAGTGCCGAAATGCTTGTGCGGTCCGTGACATGCGGCGGAAGGCCGGGGATCGGATTCGTTCATTGGCGAATGGATCTATCCGTCCGCGGATCAGTCATGCAGGAAGATTCTGCAAGCGAGATCGCGGCTCAACGCGACCTCGGTACGGTTGTGCTGGAGGACGAGCGTTCCGCCCGGCAGGCGTTGCAGGCACAACACGTTCGCGCCTTCCGACAATCCCAGACGAACCAGTTGCGCGCCCTCGATACCGTCGGGGAGCATGGAGATACAGCCGGTGGTTCCGACTTCTATATGACTGAGAGGAATCATGTGGTCCTTCCTTTGTCTTGTATGTTCTGGCATGTTGAACAGAGTCCAAAAATATGCAGGAAATAATCGTCCAGCGTGTAGTTCATGGTTTGGGCCGCGTCCCGCGCCAGCCGGTCCACCCGCGGATCGAGGAACTCCTCGATTTTTCCGCACGAGCGGCAGATGACGTGATGATGGGGCTTGGATCCGAAGATGACTTCGTAGCGGGCCAGGTTTTTCCCGAACCGGCTCCGGGAAAGAATGCCGCACTGGGTGAGCTTGTCCAGGGTGTTGTACACCGTGGCTCGGGAGATCGTGCTCCCTTGCATTTTCATCTTGAGAAAGAGCTCGTCCGCGTCGAAATGGTTACGGTATTCGAGCACGGTTTCAAGCACCGAGAGCCGTTCGGGTGTGACACGGAGATTCTCGCTTTTCAGGTACTCGGTGAAATATTTGACGGCTTTGCTCATGATGATTTCTATTTAGATTCAGTCTAAATAAATGTAATAACGGAAATCCAACCATGCAACACTTTTTTTCATGAAAAATCGAGAAGTTGAGACGCTTCCCCTGCCTGTCATCGTTGTCACTTTCCTTCATATCTTCTATACTATGTGCATGATCCAGACGATCTCGGAACACATAAAGGATAAAATGATCCTGGCGCCCATGCTGAATACCACCGACCACGTGTTCAGAAAACTTTGCCGCCAGTATGGCGCCGCGCTCACGTTTACCGAAATGGCAAGCTCGTCCATGATCGCTTCCGGTTCGACACAGGCAGCGCGCTACGCCGCGATCAGCAGGCAGGAGCACCCGGTCGGCATCCAGTTGTTCGTGGACAACATGGCCCGTCTCGAAGAAGCCATCAACGAGATCAATCCTCTCCAGCCCGACGTGATCGACATCAACGCCGGCTGCCCGTCGGACAAGGTCTGCTCACGCGGCGCGGGAGCGGCTTTGCTGGCCAACCTGCCCGAGCTGCAGAACATCATCAGGGCGGTACGACGGTATTCCCGCGCCCCGGTGTCGGTCAAGGTCCGCGTGGCGGACCGGCATTCCCGCATCCCGGTGCGGGACATCGCCCGGGCGGTCGAAGACGCGGGCGCCTCGTTCCTGACCGTGCACGCGCGCACACGCTACGACCAATACGAAGAACCGGCGCGTTGGGAGTGGATTGCGGAAGCAGTGCGCGCGGTCGACATCCCCGTCATCGGGAACGGCGACGTCTTCACATACGACGACGCCCAGCGCATGATGCGGGAGACAGGCTGTCACGCGGTCATGGTGGCGCGTGGAGCACTGGGCACGCCCTGGATTTTCGCGGGAAGAGAAAACGCGCCGGCCGAAGCGGAGGCCGTCGCTCCCATTCTCCTCCAACTCGTGCGCGAACTCGACGCCTGCTACGGCCCTATCGTGGCTCTTCCGCGAGCGTCAAAGCACGTGGCATGGTTCACCCGGTTTTTCGAAGACGCGGAAAAGCTACGCCAGGAGGTCTTCCGCTGCCGCTCCATGCCAGCGTTGATTTCAACCGTGAACCGCTACTTCGACGCGAACCCTGCCAGGCTCGACCCCGAGAGCGAAGAAATGAAAGCCGTCGAGGGAGCGTTCCACCGGAGGATCCTGTTCTGGACGGAGATGGACGCGGAAGAAGTCGTCGGATGATCGCGGAACGGAACAGGAAAATGAACCCGAACATGTCTCGCTTTCACTTTTATCCTGGAGGTAGATCAGCATGAACGCGTTTGTCCACAACCTGCGCAAGAAAACGGGGGTTCTTGCACTCGCCCTTCTCGCCACGCTTGCCGCCTGCGGTTTCAACATCTTCACCGACCAGGACGACGTCAACCTGGGCAGGCAGCTCGATGAACAGATTCGCTCCAGTCCAGGCGAATACCCCATCCTGCGCGGGCGCCCGGATGTCAAGCAGTACGTCGAGGGAATCGTTCGAACCGTCCTGGCTTCGCCCGAGGTCAAGAAAAAGGACATCTACCCGTACACGGTCGAGATCATCAACGACGACAAGACGATCAACGCCTTCTGCACGCCGGGAGGATACATCTACGTGTACACGGGACTCTTGAAATTCCTGGACAACGAAGCAAGCCTGGCGGGCGTACTCGGCCACGAAATCGCGCACGCCGAGCTCCGTCACGCGACCAAACGCATCACCGCCGCGTACGGTGTCCAGATCGCGCTGGCCGTCGCCCTGGGCGAGAATCCCACGCTGCTGGAACAGATCGCCTCCAACCTGTTCGTCAATCTCGGGTTCCTGAAAAACAGCCGGGACGACGAAGAAGAATCGGATAACGCCAGCATGCTCTACCTGCGGAGCACCCCGTACTACCCCGGCGCCATCCGGTATTTCTTCGACAAGGTCCTGGCCCAGAAGGGAAGACGGGGCACCGCGCTGGAACGCCTGCTTTCGACGCACCCCCTGCCGCGTGACCGCGTGGAGAACGTGGAAAACACCATGAAGAAATGGAATGTCCCTCCTCCTTCCGAAGCGAACTTGTTCACCGCCCGTTACCGGAAATTCAAGCGGAACCTGCCCTGACGCCATGCTCGAACTGGAACACGTCAGTAAATCGTTTGCGACCGTCAGGGCGGTCGATGACATTTCCCTTGTCATCAAAGCCGGTGAAATCTTCGGGCTGATCGGACCGAACGGAGCGGGAAAGACCACCACGATCCGCATGATCGCCGGCATTCTGCAGCCCGACAGCGGTTCGATACGGTTCAACGGCATGCCTATCGACGAGAACATGAAAAACCGCATGGGGTACCTGCCAGAAGAGCGCGGGCTGTACAAGAAGAACAAGCTCATGGACACGATCGTGTACTTCGGCTCGCTGAAGGGCATGACCCCCGACCAGGTGCGGGAAAAAGCACGGCCGTGGCTCGAGCGCTTCGGCCTGGCCAAGTACGCGAATCGCAAGCTCGAAGAGCTCTCCAAGGGAAACCAGCAAAAAATCCAGTTCCTGATCTCCACACTGCACGACCCCGACCTCCTGATCCTGGACGAGCTGTTCGCGGGCCTCGACCCCCTCAACCAGGAGATGATGAACGAATGGCTGCACGACATGAAACGCGGCGGGAAGGTGATCCTGTTCTCCACCCACGTCATGGAACAAGCGGAGAATATCTGCGACCGGTTGTGCATGATCAACAAAGGCCGTGTCGTTCTCGAAGGAAGCCCGGATAGCATCCGGAAACAACATACGCGGGACACGATCCGCATCGAGTTCGCGGGTGACGGGTCGTTCCTGGCATCCCTGCCGGGCGTCCGCAACGCCGTGTTTTCCGATTCCGCCGTGGAATTGGAACTTGAGCCCGGCACAGACCTGAATGCCATTCTCGCCCGCGCCATCCGGGAAATCGAAATCTCCAGGTTCGAGCGTATCGTTCCTTCGCTGCACCAGATATTTATCGACGTCGTCGGTGATTCCAATCCCGTGAAGGAAACCACTCCGGAACCGGTACGACCGGTCATGGCGGCAACGGACCCTGCGGCAAAGCGGCTGTTTCTATCCGGGCTCTTTCTGCTTTCCTTTGGGATCATAGCGGGTGTTATCGCCGTCACGCGAACGCCGGGCATCGAGGACTTCATCGCTCCCGTCGCTCTCACGGCGGCCGGGATCGTTCGCTTCTTCCAGTACCGGCGTCGAAAGAAAAAACTGGCTGGAGGAACGCATCGATGATCACGAAAAAAGTATGGCGGGTCACGCTCTGGGAATATCTCCAGCGGCTGAAAACGAAAAGCTTCATCATCGGGCTGTTCCTGACACCGGCTCTCATGCTGGCCTTCACCGTGGTGCCCGCCCTTCTCGCTACCGTCAGCGACGAGGAAGCCAAGACGATCTACGTATTCGACCAGACGGGCCTCATTATCGACAGCCTGCAAAACCGGCTCGACCACCAGTACCGCCTGGAGTCCGGCGAGCCGAATTACCGTATTGTTCCCGTTTCCGGCTCACGCAACCTCGACGCCGTACGCGATTCCTTGAACCGCTTGCTGGTCGAGCGCCGCAAGGACGCCTTCCTGCTCATCCCGGCAAACGTATTCGATTCGCTTCGCATCGAGTACCGGGCGGTCAACGTCAGCAACATCCGCGACCAGGAACGGCTGAAGAACGTGATCAGCGCCATTATCCGCGAATCCAAGTACCGCACCGCCGGTCTTGACCCGGAAGAAATGCACAAACTCACTCGCAGCGTGGACCTTCGCAGCGTGCGCATCAGTGAGAAGGGCGAACAGGAATCGGGCTTCTTCGAATCGTTCGGCCTGGCCTACGTGTTCATCATCACGATGATGATCCTGATTCTTCAAGGTGGCGGCTTGATGGTGCGAAGCCTGGTGGAAGAAAAATCCAGCCGCCTCGTGGAAATCCTCATCTCTTCTTGCTCGCCGACGGATCTCCTGTTGGGCAAAATATTCGGCCTCGGTCTCCTGGGCCTGACGCAACTCGCGTTTTGGGCGATCATCGGCGCGGCGCTGGTGTTGAGCCTGGATATTTCCAGCCTGCCCCTGGACAATCTCTGGCTCATGGTCCTGTACTCGTTGCTGGGATACCTGTTATACACCGCTGTGTTCGTGGGCATGGGAACGCTGGTCACCACCGAGCAGGAAGCCCAGCAAATAACGGGCTACCTGTCCATGCTGTTGATCCTGCCGTTCATGGTGGCCATTTTCGCCACCCAGAACCCCGACTCGACGGTGATCACCGTTCTCTCGCTGATTCCATTCCTCACCCCGACCATGATGGTTCTTCGCCTCCCGATCGTCACGCCGCCCACGTGGGAAATCGTTTTGAGCCTCGTGATCCTGTCGGGCACGACGGTTGTCGTGGGCTGGATGGCGGGGGCCATGTTCCGAACCGGCTTGCTCCTTACGGGGAAAAAGCCGACGTTCAACGAAGTGCTGCGCTGGATACGCGCGTCTGTTTCACGATCGGAGGTACACCATGAGTAAGAAAATAATCGGCAAGGATGTTGTCTTCCTGATTGTCATCGTCGTCGCGGTGATCATCGTCCTCAAGATTCTCAAGTGGGCGTTGATGAACCTGTTCGTCATTGTCATTGTCGCGGGAATCGTGTACCTGCTGTT
>JALUUP010000480.1 GCA_027021285.1 Bacteroidota bacterium
TGACGAAAGAGGGAAACGTTGAAATCGGCGAGAACGCCGTTGCAAAGCGCAGCAGAGGGCACAATCAAACGGATATATGGAAATCTACGGAACACGGTCGCATCAGGGGGTGAGCGGATTGTTGCTAGGAAATGTGATGAAAACGGCGTGGAGTCAAAGCGTATGGAAGAGGATGCCGACGATGGAGGACTTTTCTTCACGCGAATTCATGGTTGAAATAATAGAACACTCGGCAAAACGACTGTTTCACGAGTCGGGGTCAAACGATTAGATAGATTGCTACGAAGAATCCAATACTCACTGCTTTCGAGGGAATCGATATGAAAAAGTCTGTTACCGTCCAGATGCTGGTCGCCGTATGCGCGTTGTGTTTCCTCTCGTTGAACGCCTACTCCCAGGGCGTCCTGATACCCACCGGGGAGGAACAGGGCGATTTCATGAAAGTGTACAAGTTCGTCTTGAGCAAAGCCTCCGTCGATTACCGTTTTACAAACGCGACAATGGACACGACCTTGTTTCCGAAGTGGGGCGAGTTCTCGATCTACTGGGTGAAGTCGGGACCGAACCAGGGGAGTTTCGTCTATCCGGACCGGCTTCCGTATTACTACTCGTCCATGACTTCCAGCCCTTATTCGAAGTACGACTGGCAGTCCGAGGATCACTACGCGATTTCCTTCAAGGCGTACTCGAAAGCGGTCGCCATATTCAAGAGCAACATCCGGAGTAACAGGAACAGTATATCGTGGGAAGCGGTCTATTTCAAGAACATCTTTGAATCCTTCCTGTTGAATTATATCTATTACTATATCGACGAAAAGGATATCGATTCGACGGGGATCAACTGGGCCACCCAGCTCCTCATCATTCCCTCGTTCTCCGTACAGGGAACCGACTGGAGGGCCAATATCGACAGCGTGTTCGCCTCCTCACCCCGGCTCAAGGAGAACCTGATAAAATTCCTCTCGCGCGGCGGTACGATCTACACGGAAGGCAACGCTGTGTACGTCGTGGAGAAACTGGGGCTTCTCGCACCCGGCGCAGTGGATTACAACCAGGGATTCACGTCGGATCCCGTTACGGGCAGTGTCGCGCTGGATGTTGCCGCTTCGGGGAATCCATTGAGTTTTACGCAGGACGCGGCGGGAAACACGATCTACGCGACCACCGTGCCGCGGGTAAACACCGGCGGCGCCGAGGTGATTGCCCGCCTGCAAGGGACGGACGTTCCAGTGGTCTTCGTGCTCAAGGGAGCCTCCGCCTATAATGGACGAGTGATCTGCAACACCGCGCTTCCGGCAGTGGGTGGATCGAACAGCATCCAGTCGGGAAAGATGACGCCCGAGAGCCGCCAGGTCCAGTGGGTTTTGAACTCGATCATGTACGCGTTCGCACGGAGCGTCGACGTGACGCGCTCGGTCTATAACGACCTTCCCGACACGCTGACAGCGGGACGCAACGCGGTATCGTATGATCGCCGCGACACGCTCGAGATACGCGTCAAGGTCCGGAACCTCTCCTCCTCCACGGTGAACAACGTTGAAATCAAGGAATACATACGCGGATACTTCACCTTCGTCGATGTCAAAACCACGGGCGTCACGAGCAGCTACAAGAAGCCGTACCTTAAACTGTCCGGCATATCCATCCCCGCCCACTCGGAAAAAGTCATCGTTTACAGGATCGCCACGCCCGCGCCCGATGATCCCATACATGAAAAAGTGAACAAGTACATTTCCTGGAAGACCTACATGTACGCGTCGATATCCATTACCTCGTACACGGATGACGAGGGATTCACGACGTACAGGAAGTACCGGAACTACGTGGACATCATGTTCTCCGCGCGGATCGTGGCCGACACCGACCTGAACTGGAAGAACTTCCTGGGACTGTACTATCAGCCGTTCAAGGTCTTCATGATCATGGAAAACAAGGAACGGACCTCCGCGATGGGGACGAAATACGTCCAGTACATCCCGAAGGACATCCCGTTCTACTGGACGGATAAGTCGCTGAATATCCCGATCCTGAAAACGCCCGGCGGCAAGTACGTCGATGTTCTCCGGGGAAGCACGGACGAGAACAATCCCGAATACGACATGGATCACGACGGCCATCCAGACGCGTGGCTCGATACGGCATCGATCTATCCGAAGAATTACACCATCGAGGAAACCTCGGTGTACTGGTTGAATCCCTGGGAGCATTTGCGGAGCGGCAATACGACGTATTACGAAGACATCGATCACGATGGAAAACGCGCGCAAGATCTGGACGGGGATGGTGTTGTTGACGTGGAAGAACCCGGCGACAAGATACGCGTGTGGAAAGTTACGTGGGATGTCGGGAAAGTCGGCGGCTACCAGTTCTTCGACCCGTACTGCTACTACGAGATTTGGGTCGATCCGCCCGACCTGGTGCCGATGTCCGCCGGTGTCGGCAGGGCATACGGGAAACTGGACAAGGACGTTGGTGGAATGTTTTATCCCTATTCACCAGATCTGAATAATCCAGACCTCACCGATACGTCGTGGACGCACTGGATGGAGCGCGACAAGAACGGGAACATCATCTGGAAGCAGCTCATCTACCAGAAGATCCATAACTACGAAGGGTTCACGTTTATCGACACCGCGAAATCCAACTACAAGCTGAAACCCACGGATCGATGCGCTGGCACCGTTCCCCAGCCGCACAGGGAATTCATCGCGGTCCTCTCGCTGGGCGGTGAAGAGATCGACATGAACAATCCCACGCCGAAGAAATCGCTCTATTCAAACATCGAGTACACGACGATTTTCAACGAGAAGCGGAACACGCCCATCCGGACGACCTACACGTATTACGCTCCTTTGCCGAATCCCTTGCAGTTCGAATACCTGAGCAACAACTTCCTCATCACCGACGCCGCCGATGAAAACGTGCTGCAATTCCTGCCCGCCCGCGGCAAGGCGAACCTGACGTTCGAGATCGACGCGTCAACGGAGTACACCTACTACTGGATCAGGAACGTCGGGTATGACGTGGATTACAACGATCCCTCGTTTGCGCAGGAGGGTGTCGATGAATTGGGAGACGGCGTCTTCGGCTACATGATGTACGACATTCCCAAAGGAATGGGCGGGTACAAGATCACCCTCCCGAAGAAGCCGGACGGAAGTTACGACATTGACAAAATCGTACAGGTGGACGGCCACTCGTACCGGAAGTGGATCGACAATCCCAACACGCGGGATTCCGTGATCATCCTGGAGGATCCGTTCACGTACCACGTGTTTATTCCACAGGTGTTGATTCCCCCGGCGCTCGATGACGACAACTCCGACGGCATCGACGACTGGATCGATGACCGCGGAGATCGCTTCATGTCGAAGACCGGGTTCCTGCACGACGCGTTCATGCTCGGCAACGGGGAGGACCACCTGGATTACCCGAAGGAGCCGTTCAAGGATGATATTTACGGCTGGGTTACGAAAGGATGGTACGGCGGAGAAGACGGCACGTACGGGGATGATTACTTCGAGAAGCTTGGGAAAACGCATTTCACGATCAAGGCGCAGTACCAGGGCCTGGGCCGGGAAGGCTCCGTCGATATCAGCAAGGGCGGCTGGCTCGTCGTTGAGGAAATCTTCGGCGGATCGCCCTGGGTCATTTTCTCTCATTCGCTCTCGGGCTACGCGGAAGGCGTGAATTATTCGCTGACCTCCAGCGTGAACCCGACCGTGGCGCGATACGGCCTGGATACGGTGTACGTCAAGCACGTCGTCAGGGATATCGGCGAACCTCATTCCTTTGACATCAACTTCGATCCATACCGCGTTTCGTACGGCTATGGAGACATGACAATAACGACGTTCGCCGGGGGAAGGGACCCGTGCAGCCTGATCGATCCGGAAGTCCGTCTCTCGACGATCATCGATCCCACGTTTGATAGAAAACAACTCACGCTTGTCCCGCACGCGGACACGACGAATCCCGACCTGAAGGGGTATCCGAAAACCGTGACGGGGAACTTCATCGAGGTGCTTGTCGAGGTGTCGAACGGGACGGATTACAACTGGGTCAATTCGACCGTCACGCCGGTCATTCCCAAGGAGCTCGGAAATACGAAACTGGTGATGAGCTACGTCGCGTACCCGCGGCCGCTCGTGCCGGCCAAGGTGGATCCGGCGACGGGCAAAGTGATTCACAAGGGCGATGACCTTGGCACGTTCACGACGGGGTGGAGATTCAACCAGCCGGAAGGCGAAGTCCTGGTCAAGATGGGGAACACGCTGAACCTGTTGCAGCCTACCCGACGGGCGTATTTCGTCTTCCTGTTCTCCGTTGACGAGTACTTGCCGAAGGGAATCTACGGCATAAACTTCTCGATATCCGGCGACATGAGAATGCACAACGGGGCGTTTATTGACAACATCGACGTTGGAGTGCCTCCGTGCATGTTCAGCATTTCCACGCGCGATGCGAAAGGCAACGTCGTGGAGTACCAGAAGCTGGTGATCGGTCAGGGAGACCTGCAAAGCATCGACACGAGGATGGTGTCGCCGAATTTCAAAGGCCTGGGCAACGTGCGCTGGTCCCCGAAGGACATTAATTATACCAGCTTCGATACGCTGGCCAACACGCTGACCGCCGTGTACGACCCGGCGACGGGCGTCGAAACGATAGACCTGTCTCCCTTCCGGAAATTCCCCACTGTTGATCTCAACAGGTTGTACCTGCTCGAAAAGGGACAGGTGACAAGCTTCTATGCAACTGAGAAGATCACTCTCACGAAGGATGAGAACCTGAACTACACTTATGATCCTTTCGGCTCCTTCACGAAGTCGCAGAAGGCCCTGTCGATTTCCACGGTCGGCCCGAAAGTGATCCTGTTTAAAAAGGTTGTTGACGTCAACGGGCAGACGTTTGCTCTCGGCAATATCCCGGAATTCTCGCCCGGCGAGGAGAAGGACATCAACGTTATGTTCGAAGTCTCCAACCAGGGCAATTCCATCGCGGACAACGTCGTTCTGGATATCGATTGCGGGCCGTACTTCTACCCGATCGCGGAAAAGCTGCCATCGAATACCCGGTTGAAGAAGAAAGCCGTCGAGGTGTCTTACGGTTCCATGCTGCCGGGCGAAACGCGGCGGGTGTACGTGCACTTCGGCGTTCGTGACGCCGCCTGCCGGGTCGTGTACGACACCGCCTCGGTAGTGAGCCAGATGGAAGCCGCGTATGACGGAACGTTCTCGAAGGCCGGGAAGAGCGAGAACGCCAGGTTCACCGTGCCGGATTACGAAATGCTGTATCTGCTCGCGTACGATTTCCAGTTGGAAAAACTCACCGGTTCACAGGAGGAAGTTCGACGCGGACAAACCATTACGCTGAGCGCGAAGTGCGCCAACGGCATTGTTCCGGCAGCCGGCGTTCCGGTTGCCTTCTACGTCGTTATCGACAACAGGGATACGGTCTTGATCGGCGAGAGAACGTTGTCGTCGTTCAATGCTTTCGACAAGGCGATCGTGGCAATGGATTACACGATCCCCGACACCGCGAGCTACGTGGAATTCTTTGCGAAGATCGATCCCGGCAACCGCTACGGCGAATTCTGCGAGTACAACAACGTCGCTTCGGTGCAAATGCCATTGCTCGGTCTGGACTGGATGCTGGATGTGGTGAATTATCCGAACCCGGTCACGAACGAAACGCGGATTTCGTACCTGCTTCCACGCGATGTCAAGGCGTTGAAACTCTATATCTACTCTCTCGATTCGAAGGAAATCGAAGTGTACGAGAATCTTCCCGGTTCGATGGGCAGGCACAGCATCACGTGGTACGTTCCGAACGCCGCGACGGGAACGTATTTTTACCGCTTCGAAGGCTTCGACAACATGGGCAAGAGGCGGAGATACATCGGAAAGATGACAATCGTGAAATAGAATCCATTGATCATTTGAACTATAGAAGAGCCTTTCGTTCAATATCCCGCGCGTGAAATGGTTCCTGGGAGTGCTCGATTGCAGCCCGGGGAACCGCGCGTGTCCGCTGACGGGTGTTTCGCTGCTCCGTCGGCGAGCACGTGATGTTTACTTCCGGCGCGTGGAACGCGAGGCTTTTTCTCGTTTCGCGTAAGCAAGAAACCATCGAATAAACAACAACCATCCAATCAACAAAAGGAGAAAGAATGAGAAGGTTTTCCATCATTGGACTGATCGTACTCATCGGTTTTACAATAGATCTTTTCGGTCAGGAAAAAAGCAGGTTTGATCTTTCCGGGCAGGTTCGCCACCGGTTCGAGATGAGTGATAGAAGCTTCGGCGCGGAGAACGAACCCAACAATTACAACTTGCTGCGTTCGAGGTTGAATGTAACGTTGACTCCTATGCGCGACGTCGAGGCGTTTTTTCAGGTCCAGGATTCCAGGAGATTCGGTGAAGAAACCAG
>JALUUP010000481.1 GCA_027021285.1 Bacteroidota bacterium
ACCGGACAGCGACCGCGCGGATGAATCCAGGCACAGATAGCCCGCGTCCGGCCGCTGGAAATAGTGAGCGCTCGAAGTCTGCACGCGCCTGATCGCCTCCGGCTCGCCTTCGATGTAGCTGAACCCGGCATACCCGCTGAACTCGTACTCGCTCTTGTTGAAACGCCAGATCCAGTCGCCTCCCCCGGAAACCGCGCTCCTGGTCATGATATCCGCCAGCGGATCGTTGGCCGTGAAGGCGCGATTCATACCGGTGAAGATAAATCCCGCTTTCGAAGCTTCTGCGCCGAACTCATGCTCGACACGCGCCACGGCATAACCGGCGTACGGCATGACGCGAACGTTGCTAAAGCTGTCGGTTTCGACGTCGTACGTGCGGGCATATTCCTGGCTGGTGACCGCGGCCAGGAATCCCGTGGAAAGCCCGGCCGGCGTTCGCCCCGTGAGCTTGGCCGCCCCAAGAATGGTCGTATTGTCCGGTCGGTCCACGTAATCGCCGGAAGCCGGTCCGCGAGGCGCCTGGCCGATGCGCCGCGAGTAGAAGTAGCCGGGACCGTTGCCTTGCAAGAGCCTGCTGCCTTCGATGAAAAACGGGCGCTTTTCGGGGAAGAACGTTTCGTAGGCGGAAAGGTTGACCTCGGCCGGATCGGCTTCCACCTGGCCGAAATCGGGATTGATGGCTGCATCCAGCGTCAGGTTTGGTCCAAAACCCATCTTGAAATCCATGCCGACGCGTGTGTTGTAATTGAAAGCGCTTACGAACGGATTGGCCGCGTCAGGACGGCTGGGAGCGGTGATGCTCCCGGCAACGTAGGGCAGCAATTCTATCCTGCTCGAGGGCCGGATTCCCTCGATACCGGTCAACGAACCAAAGCGCGACGACCAACCCGTTTCCTGCTTGGGAACGAGCACCCAGTAGTCGTCCTCGTACAGGTTTGGAATGTACCGGTTGACGTTGATCCCCCACACCTGGCGACGGCGATCGTTGAACCGCAACTGTGAAAAGGGAATGCGGAACTCCGCCGTCCAGCACGTCGAATCGATCGACGTGGCAGCCTCCCACACGGGATCGAAGGAGTAATCGCGCCGGAATTCGCGGTCGTCCGGATGGTAGTAGTCGATGCGAACACCGGATGCGGTAACGCCGAAACTATAGGCCGTGCGCCTGTCGTGGTACGTGTCGAGGGAGATAATAATGCGTTCGGATTTTCCGGCGTTGTCGCGCCTGCTCATGTACGTTTGTAACCGTGTCCCCGGAGGATAGTACATGCGGGCGCCGATGTACAGCGCCTCGTCATCATACAGGATCGCTACTTCGGTCCGACCGGACTCGGGCGCTCCTTCCACGGGGTCTTTTTGCCGGAAACCGGAAACGAATTGCGCATCCGCCCACCCTTTTTCGTCCAATCGCCCATCCAGATCGATTGCGGCGTGGAGGCTTACAGCAATCATGTGCTTGCTGGTCGTATCCTTGCCGATGAACGACGGCGGCGAGTATTCCGCTGAATATGCATTAACGATACGGTTGCCAAACGCGGGTGGCGTTGGCCCAACGACGGACAGGAGCAATCCCAACATCGTTGCGTAAAACGCGATATATCTGGGTTTCAACCAATTCCTCTTGTATGCCGGAAAACAATTTCATGGCGCGTTCAATATAGCGACGAGAAGTCGTATGGCGCCATGTAAAACCCCGTCACAAAACGGATGATTCCTGCTTGCGCCTGGCTGAAGCACGCGTGCGTTCCCGCATTTCCGGATTGCGTGTCGGTCAAAACGGATACGTTGGAAGGGCGCGTGAAGAACAGCGGT
This sequence comes from Bacteroidota bacterium, assembly GCA_027021285.1. GTDB lineage: Bacteria > Bacteroidota > Ignavibacteria > SZUA-365 > JAADGX01 > JAADGX01. The sequence continues at coordinate 1,813 of JALUUP010000481.1, forward strand.
TACCGCTTCGAGACGCTCCCGGAGCCGGTGATATTCTTTTTCACCTCGGTCGGTTCTCCCGAATACAGCACGCTTCCGCTGCCCGTAATATCCACGTCCAGCGATTCGGAAGCATAGACGGTAGCGTTCCCGGAACCGGTGATGGAAACCTCGACGCTCATGCTTTTCAGTTTAGCGGCATCGATATTGCCCGAACCCGCGACATCGACGGTAAGATTCTCTGTCTCTCCTTGCATGTGAATCATTCCCGACCCTGCAAGATCTGCGAGGACGGATTTCGTCTTCAAACTAAAATCAACCGTACCAGATCCGCTGAGAGAAATATTGAACACGTTCGAGGTGAAGACAGAGCTTCCTTCGATGGAACCGGAACCGGTCAGCGACAGACCGGTGAGATCCAGCACGTGAACGTACACTTTCACGGGGGCCTTCGAGCTGTAACATTTTTTCGAACCGATTACCAGTTTTTTTCCTTTCACCTCCGTGGTAATGAGAGGCATCACGTTGTCGTCCGCTTCGATTTTCAGCGACGGAGTACTGTCCAGTGTAACGTACACGTTTGCGCTACCCGCCAACTCGATGGTTTGAGCGCCGTCGAACTGGCGTTCTTCAGATGTGACGTTCCCTGATCCCTTGACACAGTTGAACTGGCAGGAATTAACAAAGAGAGCAATGGCTAGAAACAGTGCCGGTTTCATCATGATGCCTCCCGTTTTGATAAAGGTGTTCTTGAAATGATATCAATTTATGGTGATTTTATTCCCACGAATGAATAAAGTCTTCGTTCATCTTCCCGGCGGACTTCACCGGCAATCAACCCGCGAGGCATCACGAGACGACACCTACCTGATCACGGCCAGTTTTTCCACAGCCATATCGTTGCCCGAGACGACCCAGACGAGATAAACCCCTTCCGCCAGCGTCCCTGTATCAAATGTCAGTGTTTTTCTCTTCGATCTGTCTTCGGTCGTAAAATAGTGTTTCCGTACCTGGCGCCCAAACACGTTTACAACTGATATCGCCAGCGGGCCCGTCCTTTTAGTGTAAATGGTCAGCGGTTCCTTTCTTCGAACCGGGTTCGGGAAAACAGCGACATCAAACCGGCCTGGTATCGAACCACGCCGCGGTTTCACGGACTGTGTGCGCCTGTTCCCTACCCGCAAACCATTACCGAAACTGGTAACCCATATCTCGTTACTATCAAACGGGTTAAAGAATATCCTCTGCGGATGTTTGAACGGGTAACCGGTGACTTGCGTGAAAACGGGCTGCGCCGCGGTGACGTCCTTCGTAAACCACAGTCCCTGGTCCTCCGTCGTGAGATAGAGCTCCCCGGGATGGTTCGGATCCACCGCGCATGAGGAAACCCGGTCCAGGTCGCTGACGCGCGTCCAGGACTTCCCGCGATCAGTTGTTCGATACAATCCGCCCAGTCCGTTCGGCGCGCCTCCCCAACCACTGAACACGCAAGCGTACCACGTGTTCTGCTGGCTGTCGTGCGGATCCACGACCAGGTCACGCGTCCAGTACAGCATGCCCTGATCAGACCTGTCAATCCAGGAAGCGCCGTTGTCGGTGCTGACGAAAACGCCGGAGCTGGGCGTAAACGCGCCCCTGGAATCCCGCCGCCCGGAGTAGCTGCAAACAATCGTACCATCGTTCAAAACGCGGATGCTTAGTGGATGCCCTTCCGTTCGCGGGGGTTCGGCCAGCTTCTTCCAGGTTGAATTCTTTCCCCTGTCGATGTCGGAGGAAACGTAAATCCCTCCTTCCGACCTGTGAACAACCGAGGCGTACAGCGTGTTCGGTCGTTGCGGATCTTCGGTCAACCAAACCACGGGACGCTTGAAATCATGCAGTGTCTGCCACGATGTTCCCCTGTCGGTGGATATCATCACTTCGCCCGTTCCATCCAGGAGGTTATCGTCGAGGAACATGCTCTCGTAAATATCGTGCACGGACGACGTGGCCGCTACCAGGGTTTTCCCGCCCGACAACGACAACACGCAGTACACGGAATTGTAGTCGAGCCCCTGGTAATTCCTCGACCAGTATCGGCCTCCGTCGGTGCTCCGTATGCCGGTGATATCGGTAAAACCAACAAAGATGTTCTTGGCATCGATCCACGTTACCCACCAGGCGCTCGTGTTTTCCAGGCCCGTGCCCCGGTAGTTCTTGCCCTTCGGAGTGTCCGTTCCCATCGGGTTCTGGTCATCGGGATGGACATACATCTGCCGCCACGTCCTGCCGCCGTCCGTGGTCGCGTGCGGAAAACCAAGGTCGGTTATCACCGCGACATCGGGATTAACCGGAGATACTTCGAATCCAAGCGCATATTCTCCAAACCACCAATCGCTGTCCCCGCGATACCCCGACCACCCCGTGAAGATGTTCTGGTTGCTGCGGGTTTTGAAAACCTCGAACCATGATTTCCCCCCGTTCGTCGTCTTGAAAACGATCGGATAGTACGTCGCGCCGTTGCCGCCCGCGACGTAAGCGATATCAAGATTATTCCCCGCCATTGACACGAAAAAAGGATGATCGTCCTGCGACAATCCCTGTGTCGATTTTACCCATCCTTGTGACGATAATCCATCCAGAACATAAATCCCCTTGAATCCCCAGTGCTCACCGCCGTACATCCGCGGATAGATATCATCAAGTCCCAGCGTCACGCACATGAAACGAGTTTTCCCTCCTGCGGCTGCGCCGGTAAAAGAGACAATACCTTCCGATGACGGGATTCCGCTGATGGAGGCCAGGGTGAACGACGCGCCGTTATCGGTGGAAACAAGCAGTCCCCTGCTCGTTCCTATCACAATGGTGCCGCCGTCCCAGAACGCTCCCCCGACGTAGGCGCCGTCGTTATTGTTGTTGCTATAGATTTCACGAAACGAGCTACCTCCGTTACCGGAGAAAAATACCCTGTCATAACTCGTGACGATCAATCGTTGCGTTGTCCCGGGATCGGCATACAAGTAATACACTTCGCCCTGTGTCGGATCATTCGGCAGGTCGAACCAGGTACGCCCGCCGTCAGTGCTCTTTACAGGCACTCGAAGGTCGTTCTTGAAATCGAAGTTTATCGTGTACAGTATCGAAGGATCGCTAGTAAACGCGACCTTGGAATCGGGCACGCAGCGAATTTCAGTGAACGGTACGACGTTCCACGACAATCCCATGTCGGTGGTGTGGAAAAGATCGGTCATATCGCACGCAATGTATATTTCCCCGGCATGAAACGGGCTGATACTGGGAGAGAACAGAGCCCCGCCTCCCCCCATCCCCCGCGGTTCCCATACCGCCGGTTGCGCGTGAACAGCGGAGACGGCGGCTACAAACAACAATGACAACAAGTACCGGCATACCCTTTCCCCAACGAATGCCGGAACAAACATTCCCCCAGGTGTCTTCTTCATCATGTCGATACTCCCGGATAGTGGAAAACAGTATGATCTGGATACGTCAGTCCGTCGAATAAACGAGACAGTACCTTTTTCTTACGAAAAAAGTATTGCACGCGAACGGAAAAAATCAAGTGGAAGCAATATTCCCCGCCCGGATTTTGTCTTCCGTCACTCCGAATCGAATGAATCTCCGCGGTGAATACCGCATTGCCTTGCGAGCCGAACCGCGTCCTCCCATTCATCCCGCGTGGGGCGGCGGGAAAGCTCCGTGTAAGCGCCTGCGCGGTACACGGGCCGGTACTGGTCCATGACGTTCACGTAGGAATCCTTCGAAATATTTTCCGCGAGAAATTGCATAACCTTGTACGTTCCGGCGATGCGGTTGGGAAGAACAAGGTGACGAACGAGCAAACCGCGAACTGCAACGCCGTTCATCGTTTGCAGGTCGCCGACCTGTTCGTGCATTTCCCGCAGCGCCTGCCTGACAATCTTCCAGTAATTCTTTACCCCGGAGTACTTCTCAGCTCCGGCCGAATCCGAGTACTTCACATCGGGCATGTAAATATCAACGATCCCGTCCAGCAGCCGCAGTGTGGCGAGGGCGTCGTACCCCGAGGAATTGTACACGATCGGGAGACGGAATCCCCGCTCGACGGCAAGAGCAAGGGCTTCCAGCGCCTGGGCGACGACATGACTTGGAGTAACGAGATTCAGATTATGACAGCCGCGGTCCTGGAGATCGAGAAAAATGTCCGCCAGCTCGGCCGCGGTGACTTCTCTTCCCATCCGCATCTGGCTGATGTCATAGTTCTGGCAGAAGACACAACGCATGTTGCAGCCCGCGAAGAACACCGTTCCCGATCCGCGCAATCCCACGAGGACGCTTTCCTCACCGAAATGAGGACCGGAGGAAGCCACCAACGCCAATCGGCCGACGCCGCACTCTCCGGTTTCGCCGGCAGCGCGGTTCGCCTTGCACGCGCGCGGACAGAGCACGCACGCTTCAAGCTGCTTCGTCACCGTTTCGACGCGCCGCGAGATTTCTCCACTGCGGAAAAGCGCGAGGTATGAGGGATAGGCTTTCATCGTAAGTTCATCTTCTTGTCGGGGCACCCCCCTGTGGGTGCCCCAATCGCGTTTTATTGTTCAGCATAACCTCTACGC
>JALUUP010000482.1 GCA_027021285.1 Bacteroidota bacterium
CGTGGAACTGCACTGCCTAAAGGAAATCGTGATCGAGGTCATCAACGACATGCCGGGATTGTTCTTTCCGGGTGATTTCGCCGTGGAGGCGGGACGCACCGTGGAAATACCTCTCGTTCTCGACCCGAGGGGATTCGCATTGTCCGATATCGACGTCATTGTGAGATGGGATGAACGCTTCGGCAAGGTTGTTTCCGTCCTGAACGCGGGCGCGACGGCCTCGTGGGAAGTGAAGGAATCTTCGTACCCGGATGCACGAGACGGTGCCATGAACGTGCAGCTTGTCAACACCGGCGGACGAAAAGACGGCGGAAGGATTCTGATCCTCCGGTTCGAGACGCTTCCCTTTTCGCAAGGCGAGGGTTTTTCCATTCGTTCCACTACGATCTGGACGGAGCAGGTTGTCGCGAACACTTCCACGCAACCGGTTCGCTCCGATTCATGCCGCCTGGTCGTGTCTGGCAGCTGCGCCGTTCCCCTTTCGGCAGGAGACGCTTTCGCGATCCTGACGTTCCGGCCAAATCCCATCACAAGCGGACAATTGGGCGCCGGTACCCTGAATCTGACCTTGCGCACCACCACTGCAATGACCAGGCCGCTGCTGGTCGACGTTTTCGATATCCTGGGCAGGGTACGGCTTTCGAAGTCATTTGACGCCGTACCCGCGGGTACTCATTTATACTCTCTGCCTGTTCATAGCCTCCCTCCAGGTACCTACTTCTGTCGCTGCATTTCAGAATGGGGCGTCAGTACATTCAAAATCCAGGTAACACGCTGACCGCGGTATTTTCGTTGCCGGTTTGCACAGTTTGCAACTTGTCAATCGAAAGTAATTGCTCCACAATCCGGGATACGCTAATTTCCATATTGTGAAAAGTCCGGCATAACAATACCGAGTATCGTACTATGAAAAACCGAATCCTGCTTTCCATTTTCTTTCTTACGACGCTTTTACTCTTCGCGGAAGCCACAACCATCCCGCGCAAGTCGGTCGATCAACTGACGTCCGAGGCTCATCGCATCGTCATCGCAAAAGTTGTTACGGTGAAATCGTTCGAAAGCGATGGAATCATTCGAACACGCGTGGAGCTTGAAGTCGCGAGCGCTCTTAAAGGTCCGGCCACCCCTCGACTCACGATCGTGACCGACGGCGGAACAATCGGCGAGGAGACATTAATGGTGGATGGACTTCCGGTATTCGCGACGGGTCAGAGAGTCATCCTCTTCCTCGACGAGGACCTGGATCAGATGTGCCCGGTGTACGGATGGGAACAGGGAATGCTCAGGATCATCAGGGAGCCTTCCAGCGGTGAGGATGTCGTAGTGGATGCGGAAGGAAATCGAGTACTCGGTATGACCAGAAACTGGGAGATTGTGACCGACCAGGAAGCCCAACCCCGCGCCGGAACCCTGGACATCCTTGGAGGAACCATTCCCACAAGGCGCCTCCAGCCAGCCCGCCCGGAAATAGCATACCCTGTGAATACCGCTCGCGATTTCATCAATCACTTATCGGAATTGCTGGTCAGTTTCCCGGCCGGTGTCATCATACCGGAGCCAGCGACAACGGTTCGCAATCCAAAGGCCCAATCACTGATGGGCGGCGGATTGGAACCGCAGTATGTCATTTCGCGCTATTGGGCAAACGCCACGTGCACCATCATGTTCGACCCCACGGAATTCCCGAACAACTCGGCTAAATATAAGGCAGGAAAAGACGCCGCATTCGTGTGGAACAATCTCGCCGGATCGCGCTTCACGTATGTCGAAAACACGAACCGGAGCAATCACACCGCACCCAACCGCGACAACATCAATTACATCACGTTCGGTTCTACATCCGGCGCGCTCGGCGTAACGTATTCCTGGTTCAGCGGCAGTCGTTTGCTCGAAATGGACATCGTTTTCAACAGCGCCGTAAGCTGGATATACAACAGTCATCCGGCGAGCTGCAGCAAGTACTCCGGTTCGCCTTACGACTTCTTCAACGTGGCTTCACACGAGTTCGGACACGGCCTGGGTCTTGGACACGAGAACGGTGTGCCCACGATCATGAACAAGTACTATCCAGGTGGTTGGGGCGGCAACTGGGAACACACGATGATGGCGGATGACAGGGCAGGTGTGCGCGCGAATTACTCATCTTCGACCCCCGCACCGCTGGAATTCATCTGCACGCGTTGGAAACGCATCAACACCGGCTTCGTGGGCAGTGTTTCCAATTCTCCTTCGACGGCGGCGGTAGGTTCCACCATCACCGTGGAATATTCCGTGCATACCCAGGGCCTTCCCAAGGATTGCAAACCACTGCGCCTCGGGTTTTACCTTTCGGTCGATGAAACGATAAATCAAAATGACCAGCTCCTCGGTTTTACGTATTTTGCTCCCGCAGATACGTTCACGCAGGGAACATTTACATCGACGATTCCAATTCCCAGCGTTACGCCGGGGACGTACTATCTCGGCTGGATGATCGACGACCTGGGCATGTACTCGGAAACATCGGAAACAAACAACGGAACCGCCCGGTGCGCCACGATAAGCATTACAAGCGGAAGCGCCAATTTCCAGCGCTTGATGAGTCTTTCATCGAACCCCGTCGACTTCGGAGGTTCCAAGGTGGGTATTCCAGCGCCGTCCCGGGACCTTATCATATCCAACCGCTCGACGAGCAACCAGACGTTAAACGGCTACGTGTACCTCGATTGCGCGGAAACGGAGTTCTACATCAACTCCGGTGGAGGCGCATTTTCCCTGGCACCCGGGCAATCGCGCACCGTGAACCTCGGATTCACTCCCTCACAGTGCGGAACACGGACGGCCACGTTGTACATCGACAACGATGCAACCAACCAGACATCACCCACGACCGTTGACCTGACCGGTGTGGGCTCCTGTATCGATGTCGTGTTTTCTTCCGACGAGATTACGTTCGGCGAAGTTGATACGGGAAAGACCGCCATCGCCAGCTATGTCATCACCAACAAACCTGGTTCCATTCAAACATTGAGCGGTACGATTTCCCTGCCGAACGACGGCAACGGTCAGTATAAAATCGTGGCCGGTGGCGGAGGCGGAACGTTCCAGATTCCGCCCGGACAATCCCATACGATCGATATCGAGTACCGTCCGGACCAGTGTGGCGGAGCAACGGGTGAACTCGTCATCACCCATAATGCCACGAATGAACCCTCACCGAAGAACATCCCCATCGACGGGTTCGGCGCGTGCCGCAGTTTGCTGGTTTCCCCGGTATCGATTGACTTCGGGAAAATCGCAAAGACGGACGCGTCACCGTGGCAACAAGTGGAACTATCCAATGACCCCGGTTCGAACGATACGTTGAACGTCACGATTCCATGCGCATTTACCGGTACGGACGGAGCGCACTTCGAGGTTGATCCCACCGATTGTGGAGCAGCGGAACTGCAACCCGGTGATGCGAAAACGATCAATCTTCGTTTCGTTCCGGCGGCGGTAGGTACGTTCAATTCATCGCTCGACGTGGTTCATGATGCCACAACGACGATCGACAACCCGTTTCCCATTACCGTCACCGGCGAGGGCATTCCGAAGATCGCCGTTATTAACGTGGTCAGCAACATGAACTTCGGCGACGTGCATGTAGGTCGAGATACGACATTGAACCTGGATATCACGAATACAGGCAACGGGCCGCTGAACATCCATGCAATGGGCGTCGATGGCTTGAATACTGGGGATTTTTCCTATTTCCCAACCGATACCTTTACCGTGTGGCAGGGAGAAACGAAAAGCATCGCGATGACATTCACGCCGTCTGACATGGGAACAAGGGATGCCGTCTTCAGGATCGCATCCAACGACCCGGCCACACCTGAAGCGACCGTTGCCCTTACGGGCAATGGATTGACGGCGAAGATGGTATTATCCACCCTTGCTCTCGATTTCGATTCCGTGGCGGTAACACGGGATTCCAGCATCTCGTTCCTCATCAAGAATTCCGGCAACATCAACCTGGATGTTACAGCTCTGCGTATATACGGTGCCGATAAATCGGAATTCCGCGTTCAACCGCCGGGGCCTTTCAGCGTTGCTCCCGGTGATTCACAATCCGTCAAGGTCACGTTCGCCCCGACTTCGACCGGTATGAAAAACGCGCGACTGGAGATCCAGCACCTGGGCGGTTTACCGCAGAATGTCAGCCTTACCGGTTTTGCTTCCGCCGCTCCAAAACCAGCCATCAGCGCATCTTCTCCATCGATCGACTTTGGCAAAGCCGTCGTATCCTCCGCGGTTTCCAGGAATCTTGTCTTGCGCAACAGCGGCACCGGCGTGTTGGAAATAACCGATATCAAGCTCATTGGAACTCACCCCGAGATGTACGCCGTAACTCCGCTTCCTCCATTCAACCTTCAACCGGGAGACAGCCTGGTATTATCGATTACATTCACTCCAAGCGCCACCGGTCAACTCGCGGCACAACTGGTTATCGCATCCAATGCGGGGGGCGATCTGAACGTCTCGCTCCAGGGCGAAGGCATCGCGCCCGCGCTCGCGCTTTCCAGCGCTTCCCTGGATTTCGGCGACGTCCTCGTCAATGACCAAAAAACGCTGCCGGTTGTCATTACGAACCAGGGTACGGCGGTCTTGACGATCTCTTCGATTGCCATAAGCACCGTAACCGCGACTGATTTCTCATACACGTTCACACTCCCCCACTCCATCCAAGCCGGTGCCAGCGATTCCATGTTCATCACCTTCGCGCCCACGGCGCCAGGTCCGCACGCTGCAACGATGACGATAACAAGCAACGTTCCGGGCAATGCCACCGATACGATTTCTCTTCGTGGGATCGGCCTCGCTCGAGCCCCGGTGATTTCTGTTTCCGCGACAGCACTGGATTTTGGGAACGTGCCCGTCGATTCGACGATGATCAAGTTCTTCACGATTCAAAACACCGGCAACGGTGATCTCGTAATCAACGCTTTCTCCATCGGTGGTTCCAGCAACGCTTTCTCCATCGGGGAATCTCCACCACTTACCATCGGGCCGTCGGTCAGCAAAAACATCAGCGTATCATTTTCGCCCCGGAACGAGGGAACACACAGCGCAACACTTACCATCAAGCACAACGACGCCGGCACCGGCCCTGTCGATGTACTGCTCACCGGTTTCGCCGTGCGTCCCGGCGAATTGCAGGCGTCCGTTGTTTCCATCGATTTCGGACCACACAAGGACCGCGATCCCGAGGTACAACGATCGTTCGTTATTACCAACTCGGGAAGCGAGACACTGGCCATTACTTCCCAGGTTATCGTGGGCAAGGATTCTGGCTATTTCCGCCTCTTGCGTTCATTGCCATCTTCCATCGGGGGAGGTGAACGCGACACCCTGTTGGTTGCATTCCTTCCACACTCACCGACAGGGATAAAAAACGCGGTTCTTCGCATCGAGTATTCGGGGACAAACACCGGCGCCATCGATATTGCGCTCAGGGGTGAAATCATAACCGATCCAACCAGCGCTGATAACGCAAAACCGGTTTTCTTCGAACTGAGACAGAACTACCCCAACCCGTTCCGCTTGAAGACGACCATCACGTTCAACGTTCCCCAGTCTACAACGACCAGGCTGACGATACACGACGTTTTCGGACGATTGGTTTCAACCTTGATCGACGAGCACATGAGCGCGGGCGAACACAGTATTCGTTTTCAGGCAAGGGGACTGGCTCCCGGCGTGTATTTCTACACGCTCCAGGCGGAAGGTTTTTCCGTAACCAGGAAGCTTCTTTTAACGAGGTAGTCCGAACGATAAAAAGAATTTCGAACGTACTGCGACGGGCCAATTACCGGCGAGGATATTTTCACGGCGATGGAAAGCAGTATTTTTGAGAAACTGTTGTTTCTGTTGGATTTTTCACGTATTTACCAAGAGAAGCGAAGATCGTGTTGACGACGAGGAGTTCTCGGACGTTGACATGCACGTTCCTGGAAAATGATACGGAGCTTCCTGCTTTCAAACGAAATGGCTGTTTCCACGGATAAACTTCTCAGCGGTCCTCCGATAGCGCCCGGGGCTATCGGAAAAAATATTTCGATCGTCCAGCTTGTAGAGCGCTATTTCCAGGCATACAACGCCGCTCGACTCTCGGAAGCATGTCGTCTGTTCTCCGAAAAAATTTTGGAGGATGACGTGACGGTTGGAATGAGCCTGACAGGCGCGCTCACTCCCGCGGGTCTTGGCGCAAGTTGCATCATCCCCCTCGTCAAGGCCGGTTTCGTGGATTGGATCGTCAGCACAGGGGCCAATCTCTACCATGACGCTCACTTTGCAATCGGCAGGACACTGCATCGCGGCACACCGCACGTCGATGATACTTCCCTCCGCCGTGCGGGT